>JAZUAI010000062.1:0-31620 GCA_045637945.1 Clostridia bacterium | reverse complement strand
CTTTATTTAAGCCAAGTATAAGCGTTCGCTACACAAAAGGCTTTAAAACTTCAAAACATACGCTATTTTTATAGTTTTTTAATTATTTTAATTATTTTTATTGGTTTTGAAATATTTTTTATATTTATTATTTATTTATTTTTTAATTTTAAATAAACCTTTTTGCAAGAAAAATCATTTCCTATTTTTAAATTTAATGATAATAAAAATTGCTTCATTTTTTCGATTTTTTCTTCTTTTGATAAATTTTTCATATTTGGTTCTTCTTCGTATTCAATAAACAAACCCAGATCGTCAACACTTTGAATTGCTAATTCCGTATTGCCTTTTTTATAAATAAACAAGTTTTGAACCAAATTACACCAACAGGTTAAACCTGATTTTAATAAAATTGCTTTTGTGTTTTTATAGTTCTCAACTTTGCTTTTAATTTTTTCTTCTGCGACAACGTTGCCATTAAAATCTAATTCTTTATTTTTAAAAATAAGTTCAGTTTCTTTTACGTCTCCAGTTATGTCACGCAACAAAATTGAGTTGTTAATAATGTCAATGTATTCCATTTTTTCTAATTCAGCAGTTTGTTTATTAGAAAAATAAAAATCGTTTAAAACAAATTGTTTTACAAAAACAAAACCCTTATTTTCTAAAATATTTTTTGTTTCTTCAAGACTGTTATACACTTGAACGGTTAATTCAGTTTCTTTCATTTTTCCCTCTTCTTATAAATTTATATTAAAATTTTTGCTGTTATTAGTCAACAAGTTTATTATTAAGAAATAATGTTTTAATTTTGTTTAATATTAAATTTTTAAAGACATATATTAAATTGACTTTTTTATTTGTTTTCTTTAAACTTTAAATAGATAAAAAGGAGAAAACGTGGATAAGTTTATTACATTTTCACACTCAGGCGAAGAGTTTGGTTATTTCTTTACCAAAAATCATTTTTTGCTTTTGTTTATTAGTCTTGTTGTAATAATTTTCTTTTCAATGTATTTTTCAAGACAAAAAACCAAAGTTCAAAAAATATTTGTTGGTATTTCGTTTTTTGTTTTATTAGTTCTTGAGGGTTTACGTGTTTTCTGGAGATATAAATATCTTGAGTTTCACGGTTTAAGTTTAGATTTTATAAGTATAACTTCATTAGATTTTTTCTCTCTTTCGCTTTGGATTAGCTTACCTTTAATTCTTATAGGGGCAATAATTAAAAACAAAAAGAATCACTCTGTTTTTGGTTTAAACTTTGTTTTTAACATAACAATGTTGGCTGCAATTATTACTCTCATTTACCCAGAAGGAATTAATACTAATTTTGACTTTTTTCACTGTTATAATTTAATGTTTACTTTAGAAAGAAGTTTAATAGTTATGCTTGGTCTTTTCTTTGCTTTTGCAAAATGGATTTCTGTTGCAGAGTTTAAAGATCTTTGGAAATCTTTATTGTCTTTATTTGTTTTTGGAATAATTTGTATTGCAATTGGCTTCCTTATGGGCGAAGAAATAAACTTGTTTTATGTTTTTAATTACCCATTGTTTGATAGCCTTGGAATATACATGTCTTTCCCATGGCACTTGCTAGTTATTGCTGCCTTCTTGTTTGTCTTTCAAATATTTTTATATATACCTTTTAATACTGCAAAGAGAATGAAATATAAAAAATAGATTATAATAAAAAATCCACTTTTAGTAAGTGGATTTTTTTATTTTAAAATTTTTACTTTCAAGTTTTTATCTTACTTATAGCAAAATTTTTATTCATTTGTTTCTTTATATCTTGCCATCGTTGTTACATAGGTGTTCTTTAAAAGCATAGCAATAGTCATTGGACCTACACCACCTGGAACTGGTGTGATAAAACTAGCTTTTGGAGCAACATTTTCATAATCAACATCGCCGCATAATTTGTTTGTTTTTTCATCTCTGTTAATACCAACATCAATAACAACGGCGCCCTCTTTAATCATGTCTGCTTTTAAAAAATGCTTAATACCAACAGCAACAATAATAATATCGGCTTGTTTTAATTTTTCTGCCATATCTTTTGTTTTGCTGTGACAAATTGTAACGGTTGAATTTTCGTTTAAGAACATCATAGCCAGTGGTTTTCCTACCAATAAACTGCGGTTAATAATAGCAACATCTTTACCAGCCATTTCAATATTATAATGTTGTAACAATTTAATAATTCCACTAGGAGTGCAACCACATAAGCCAGTTGGATCTTTTGACATAAGTTTTCCTAAATTTATTTTAGTTAAACCGTCTACATCTTTTTCAGGTGAAATTAAATCAATCATTTTTTGACCATCAATTTGCTTTGGAACCGGCAATTGCAACAAAATGCCGTTAACAGTTTCATCTTTGTTTAATTGATCAATAAGTAATGCAACTTCATCTTCTTTAGCATCTTCTGGCAAATTATATACTTCTGAAGAAATTCCTGCTTGTTCGCAAGCTTTTACCTTACCACCAACATACACTTTGCTTGCTGGGTTGTTTCCAACCATAACAACAACTAATTTTGGAGCAGGCAACCCTTTTGCTAAAAGGTTTTCTTCAATATCTTTTCTTAATCTTTCTTTTGTTTCAAAAGCAACTTGTGCGCCATTTAAAATTTCCATAGTAAATCTCCTATTTTGTTAAAGATATAACAATTACTTAGTTATTTTACCACATACACTTTTGTATGTTAAACGTTTTCAAAAAAACTATTTGCTGTTTTAAAACAACTTTTTGTAAATTAAAACCGTGAACATTTTTCACGGTTTTTTTATTTTTTTTATTTTTTAATTTCTTCAAAATAAAAGGTTTATAGCAATTTTTTACATGTCTTGAGTTCTTTCTTTTACAGTTTGAGAAACTCTTCTTCCTGTTACATAATCAAAATGACCTTTAGGTTTCTTTTGAGCATCTTCCTCAAGAGCAGAAACATAAATAGTTTTGTTTTTTGGAGGTTCTGGTGCAGGTTTTGGCTGAGCAAAAACATTTTGTTTTTCTTCTTTTTTCTTTTCAACCACAGGCTTCAATACCGGTTTTGGTTCTTCCCTTTTAGAGTTTTGAATTCTTAAATTATTTACAGGGCTTGGTTTTTCTTGAACTTGTTTTAAAGCCTTGCCACCTTCTTTTTGTTTTGATGCTTCTGCCTGCCTTGACATCAATATGGTATCAATTTTTTTACGTTTTTCTTCTTCTTTTTTCTTGTCTTTTTCTTTCTTTTTATTTTCTTTTATACCATATTCCTTAAATAAAAGTCTCTTGTCTTTTTTAAGTTCTTTTAACTGTTTTTGTTTTGTCTTTTTATCAGTTTTTTCTTGTTTTTTAACAGATTGAGCTTTTACTCTTTTTTCAATTCTCTTGATTATGTCTTCGTTTTTAGCTGCTTGCTCTGCATCCTTTGCAAGCTTTTTATCTTTTTTAGTTTGAAAGAATTGTTCTAAATTCTTTTTCTTCTTCTTTTTCTTGTCTTCTACTGCAAGACCAAGGGCCGATTTAGACCTCTCAAATTCAATATCAAGATTACATTCAGCGTTTAACCTTTTTAGTCTTCTCTTTTGTTTGTTTTTAATTTTTTCTAAAGCTTTTTCTTTCTTTTTGTTTTCTTTTTCTTGTTTTTCTCTTAGTTTTTTCTTAGCTTTATTTTCTGGGTTTTCAAATCTATCAGCATCAAGATTAACATCAACTTTTTTCCCATTAAAATCTCTATATTCTTTTTCTTCATTTAAAAGTCTTAAGCTATCTGGTTCAAAAACTTCTTCTGCTGTTAAATAGTTTTCTTTATTTGTTCTTCTATCATATTTAAAATCTAAAATATTTTCAAATTCAGCCAACTTTTGATCGCCAAGCATACCCTCGTCAACAATAGGCTTTATTTGTCCTGCTGTTTTTTGATAAACATTAACTAAAAAGTTTTTAAAATTTTCTTTTGTGTTTGCTTGGTCAACTTCTTTTGACAATTGTTGGGCAGTAGTCATTTGAACATCCAAAACTCTTTTATAAACCATGAAGTTTGTTTTGTTTTGAACATCTTTTTTTGTTGTTTGTTCTTCAAGAGTTTTTAACAAAACATTGTTAAGAGTATTTTCAAGTTTTGGCTCTGTTGCCATTTTTGTTAATTGTTTTTCAGTTGCAACCTTTTTGCTATAAGCTTCTGTTACTTTTTGACCAAAAGTATTTTCTTTGTTTAAGTAATTTAATGATGTTACTAATGCTTTTTGATTTATTGAACTAGCAAGTTTATTTGCCAATTGTTTTGTCATTTCAGCTTTTGCTTTTGAAACCAAAATGTTATTGATTTTTACATCTTCTTCCTTCCAGCTCTTTCCATAATCATCTGGGTTTGCTTTAATGCCAAACTTATAAAAGATTTCTTTTATTGGCACAGGTTTTTGGTTGAAATAAGTAAGCTTAAATAATAAAGTTTCATAATCTTCTCTATGATTAATGTTTTCGATGTAAATATTTTCAACTAAAAATAATTCTGCTTTATCTCTATCAATTGTAAGTAAGAAATTTAGTTGGCCAAACTTTGACATATATGTTCTAAGTTGATAAACATCTTTGCCAGCTCTATCAACGGCACATTCAGTAACCCTGATAATAAGTTTTGGAACAACAATTAATTCTTTTCTTGTATATTCATCAATAATATACCTTCCATACTTATCGTGATAACCAATTCTGCCAACATCCATACAATGATTTTTTTGTTGTTCATGATATTGATTTAATAAATTTTCGCCCAGTTTTGTACGTGTGTTTAAATCAACATACACATTATATGTATGCTTGTGAGATTTATATTCTTTTTTGTTTTCTTCAATAGGCATAATATTATTTTCCTTTATTTTCTAAGTTGTCTGTAAAAACATCTTCAAAACAACTTAATTTTGATTTTTTGTAAACTTTTAAATAAATATCTGAAGATTTTATTGGCATAAGTTTATTAAAAATTTTCAATAATTTAGCATCAAAGCCAAATACTTTATATTTCTTCTTTTTAGCCATGGCTTTAACAATCTTTTTTGCCATTTTTTCACTAGTAGAACTTATTTTGTTAAGCAATTTTTCAGCTTTTTCATCAACTACAGGCTTGCTGTTATCTTTTGATGAAAACAAATTGGTTTGAGTTGTTCCTGGAAGATATGTTGCTATAAAAAAGTTTTTTCTTTCTTCGCTTGCTATTATTTTTGAAAATGCAGTTAGTGCACTTTTTGAAGCACTATAATAACCGGTGCCTGGCAAACTTGCAACAGCAGAAACACTTGAAATGTTTATAATTGCACAATCTTTATTTTTTCTAAAATCGTTACAAAAAGTTTTGTACCCATATGTAACAGAAAAAAAGTTTGTATCAAAAAGCTTTTTTGCTTGCTCACTTGTAACTTTATCTGCGCTTGAAAAAGGAAGCATTGTTCCTGCATTATTTATTAAAACAGTGCAATTTTTATCTTTTGCAAAGTTGTATATTTTGTTCCAATCTTCTTCTTTTGAAACATCTGCTGTTGTATATAAAAATTTGTTTTGTTTATCTTCTAAAGAATCTTTAAAAGCTTTTAATCTATCTTCGTTTCTTGCAACACCTAATATTGTGCAGTTGTAGTTTAAAATAAGAAGTTTTGCAATTTCTTTTCCTATACCACTTGAAGCACCAGTTATCAAAACAACTTTGTCTTTTAACCAATTTTTCATATATTTATTATAGCAAATATATACTAAAAACTCAAATATTTATATATAATTTGAGTTTATAAGGGGTTGTCTGTATATTTTGATTTTTAAATAAAATATTGACAATTTTGTGCTTTTAATTTTTTATTAAAGATAGTATAATAACAAAGTAAAAATTATTAAAGGAAAAATAAATATGAAATTAGGCGTTGTAGGTTTGCCAAACGTAGGCAAAAGCACATTATTTAATGCAATTACACAAGCAGGAGCAGAAAGCGCAAATTACCCTTTTTGCACTATTGAACCAAACGTAGGAATTGTTGATGTTCCTGATGAAAGATTAACTGTTTTAACAAAACTTTATAATGCACAAAAAACAACCCCTGCACAAATTGAATTTGTTGATATTGCAGGACTTGTAAGGGGCGCAAGCAAAGGCGAAGGTTTGGGAAATAAATTTTTAAGTCATATAAGAGAAGTTGATGCAATAGTTCATGTTGTTCGTTGCTTTGAAGATGACAAAATCATTCACGTAGACGGCAAAATTGACCCAAAAAGAGACATTGAGACTATTAACCTAGAACTTATATTAGCCGACCTTGAAAGCATTGTTAAATACGTAGAAAAAGAGGCCAAACTTATAAAGAGTGGCGCAGGCTCAAAAGAAAACTTAGAATTACTTAATAAAATTAAAACAACTTTAGAAAACGAAAAACCTGTTAGATCTTTAAATTTAAATCAAGAACAAACAGATTTTGTTAACGGACTTTTCTTGTTAACAACAAAACCTGTTATTTATGTAGCAAATATTTCAGAAGACAAAATAACTGCAAACATACAAGATTTACCACTTGTTTTAGAAGTTGAAAAAATTGCAAAAGAAGAAAAATCTGAAGTTTTGGTTTTAAGTTGCAAAATTGAAGAAGAACTTACAGGACTTGACCCAGAAGAAAGAGAAATGTTTAAAGAAGAACTAGGTTTAAAATCTAGTGGTTTAGAAAAACTTATTGTAACAAGTTATAGAACATTAGGCCTTATGAGTTACCTAACAGCGGGAGAAAAAGAAGTTAGGGCTTGGACAATTGTTAAAGGAACAAAAGCACCTCAAGCAGCAGGTAAAATTCACACAGATTTTGAAAAAGGCTTTATTAGAGCAGATATTGTAAAGTATGACGACTTAATCTCTCTTGGCAGCTACAACAATGCAAAAGAAAAAGGCAAAGTTGCATCAGTTGGCAAAGAATATGTAATGCAAGATGGCGATATTGTTTTATTTAAATTTAACGTTTAGTGTTTAAAAAAAGACGCAAAAATTTGCGTCTTTTTTTCTTTCAATTATTCAGTAACTTTTGAAACAACAAAGTAATCTCCATCTGCAACAGATTGATATCCTTCTGGCAAAAAGTTCATTTCTGTAGGTTCAGAATTGCTGTGGGCTGGATCATAAAATTTAAAAGAACCTCCCTTAACAACAATAGTTGCATTATCATTATCATAAATGTTTAATAACAAATGATGGTCATTTGCGCTTGACAATTGTTTAATATCATATGTTCCACCCTCAATAATTGCTATTGCATTTTCTATTAAATAAACAGCGGAAACATTACCAATCATTGTTCCATTTTTAATAGTAACTTTTGCATTTTCTCTAACATCAACTGCATGACAATCGCCTTCTTTTGTATTTAATATTCCATTTCCGGTGATTGTTAAGTCTCCACCATTTTGAACTGAAATTAAAGCCCATTCTTTAACGTCTGGAGCTGGATTCCAAATGTCTTGCGTATTAAATATTTCTTTTCCATTTAAGTCAATTGTTATTTTTTGTTTTACTGTGATTTGTCTATTTATTTCTATATCTTGTGTTAAAACAATTTTGCTGTTGCTTTGTGCTTGTGTTACTGCTTGTTGTAACTCCGCTTGAGTTGAAACATAAATATTTGTGTCTGGAGGGTTCTCATTACAACCAGTTGTAGCAAATAATGCTGGAATAATTAAGCAAATAGCAAGTAAAAAACCAAATATTTTTTTCTTCATTTTTTATAAACTCTTTTATTTTTTCTTTATATATTTTATACTACAAAAAACACAAATGTGTCAAAGTTTTAATCATCACAAAATTTGTTATCTTTTACAAAAATAAAAAAAGACGATTTTTAAAAACCGCCTTTTTTTTGTTGGAAATTTATTTGTTATCAACAGTTGCCATATAAGCAATAAGATCAACAACTTTATTGCTATAACCCCATTCGTTATCATACCAAGAAACAAGTTTAACAAAAGTGTCGCTTAACATAATACCTGCTGTAGCATCAAAAATTGATGTGCGTGAATCATGAATAAAGTCACTTGAAACAACAGCTTCTTCTGTATAACCTAAAATGCCTTTAAGGTCTGTTTCTGCATGTTTTTTAACAGCAGCTTTAATTTCTTCATAAGTTGTAGGTTTTGCAAGTCTGCAAGTTAAGTCAACAACAGATACGTCTAATGTAGGAACTCTAAAGCTCATACCTGTAAGTTTGCCATTAAGTTCTGGAATAACAACGCCAACAGCTTTTGCTGCACCAGTTGATGAAGGAATAATATTTCCTGCAGCTGCTCTTCCACCTCTCCAATCTTTCTTAGATGGACCGTCAACAGTAAGTTGTGTTGCTGTTGTTGCGTGAACAGTTGTCATAAGACCTTCAATAAGGCCAAATTCATCATTTATAACTTTTGCAAGTGGTGCTAAGCAGTTTGTTGTGCAACTTGCGTTTGAAACAATGTCCATTTCTTTTTTATATTCTTTGTTGTTAACGCCCATAACAAACATTGGGATGCCACCTTTTGCAGGTGCTGTAATAACAACTTTTTTTGCTCCGCCTTCAAAGTGAAGTTTTGCACCATCTGGGTCTGTAAATTTACCTGTTGCTTCTGCAATATATTCTGCGCCACAACCTTTCCAATCAATTTTGTTTGGTTCTTTTTCTGCAAACATTTTGATTTTTTTGCCATTAACAATAATAGAATCTTCTGTGTAATCAACAGTTCCATTAAAATGTCCATGAATTGTATCATATTTTAAAAGGTAGCAAGCATAGTCAGGTGAAATAAATGGGTCGTTAATACCAACAACTTCAACATCTTTTCTGTCGCTAGCAGCTCTTAAAACCAATCTGCCAATTCTTCCAAATCCGTTAATACCAATTTTTACTGTCATATAAATTTTCTCCTTTAACATTTAAAAAGATTTAGGGTTTAACCCTTTTTTCTTTTTTATTTACCTAGTTATTATATCAAACTAGAGATAATAAAAACAACTTTTTTTATTTAGTTTTATACTAAATTTTCTGGATTTAAGCCAAGAAGCTCATCTAAAACAAATCTTCCATCTTTTCTAATTAAAACATCATCAAAATATATTTCGCCACCGCCATACTCTGGTGTTTGAATTTGTATTAAATCCCAGTGAAGAGAAGATTTGTTTCCATTATCACAATCATCATAACAACTGCCCGGTGTGAAGTGAATTGAACCCATAATTTTTTCGTCAAACAAAATATCAAGCATTGGTTTTTTAATATATGGGTTTATACCAAATGAAAATTCACCAACATATCTTGCGCCCTCATCAATATCAAAAATTTTGTTAATGTCTTCGTTTGATTTTGATGTTGCTTTAATTATTTTTCCATCTTTAAAAGTTAAGGTAATATCTTCATGTCTTTCGCCATTACCAGACAAAATTGGAATATTATATTTAATAACTCCGTTTACACTGTTTTTAACTGGTGCTGTAAAAATTTCACCATCAGGAATATTATTTTTACCTGAACATTTTATTGCAGGCATACCCTTAATTGAAAAAGTCAAATCTGTGCCAGGCGCAACAATTCTAACTTTGTCTGTTTTTTCAATTAAAGCTTTTAATGGATTCATAGCTTTATCCATTTTTGAATAATCTAAGTTACAAACATCAAAATAAAAATCTTCAAAAGCTTCTGTGCTCATACCCGCATTTTGAGCAACAACACTTGTAGGATAATTTAATATAACCCATTTTGTTTTTGCAACTCGTGTTTCGTGGTGAACAGGCAAATTATAATATTTGTTTACAGCTTTAATATTTTCTTTTGGAACATCACTGTTTTCATAAACGTTTTTACTTCTAATAGAAATATATGCATCCATCTTTTCCATAATAGGCAAATCAAAATCACACTTTAACTTTTCGCGAGTTTCATTTGTTCCTAAAAGAAGAGCCCTGTTTACCTTTGACATACATATGTTTACAAAAGGGTAAGCTCCAACTTTATATGTTTCTTTAACAAGTTCACACAAAAACTCGCTATCAGTATCCATTGCGTCAATTAAAATCTTTTCGTTTGGCTTTAAAGAGCAAGAATAATTTATTAAATTTTTTGCCAATTTTTTAAGTCTTTCGTCAATCATAAAAACTCCCTTTTAATCTTTATTTATTTGTTCAATTTTAAAATCAATATTTTTGCTTTCTCTGTTTCTTACATCGTAGATGTGTTTTGGAAAAATAAGCACGCTGGTTGCAAAGCAAACAAACAATGTTAAAATATTTATTATGTTATAAATAGTTAAGTTTGCTTTTAAAAAAACATTAAACAAAATTTGAGCAGTTAACAAAACGCCAGCCGCACCCAAAAAACCATAAAAAGCCTTTAAAGCTCCAGTTGGTTTTTTAAAGTTATTTTTGTAAATTTTTGTCTTAGGATCTATATAAATAGTTCTTGTTTCAAACCCCATAAGTCCTTTTGTGTTTTTTAAAAAACAACATTTGTTTGGTAAAACTTTTAATAAATCTAAAACATGTTTATTTATAAGGCCAAGAGAAATAATATTGCATCTATCTTTTCTGCCGGTAAAAAGTTTTATAAATGCGTTATAAATTTTTTGCAAGGTATTTACAATGAAGCCTTTAAAACCTGTTTGTCTTTTTGAAACATGAACAACGCTTATATCTTTTTCATACTTTTGCATACACTTTTCAAAAATTAAATCATTTCTTGCAATTTTTGTGTCGCCCAACAACAAGACATCACATTTAAAGTGTGGTAAGGCAACATAAAAAGCATCGTTGTAAGTATATTTTTTATCTAAAATTAAAACAGTGCAATCGGGATTTTTTATTGCTTCTTTTGATAGATAATCTATATTGTTTTTATCTTCTTTGTTACAAACAAACAACATTTTGTATTTTGGGTTGTTTTTAAAAAAGCTAGACTTTTTAAAACTAGTTAAAAATTCCTTGATATTATCTTTTTTAAAAACTGGAAAAAAATATTCTATTTTCATAAATTTGCCTTTTTACTTTTGTTTAATATAAGTTAATTATATTACATACAAAAATTTTTTAAAAATGTTTTTATGTTTTTAAAAGGCTTTTACTCTCCTATTTTTTGTTATTTGTTGCTTTTTTTGTAGATTTAAAGCCTTAATTGTTTAACATTTATTTTTTTTAGGTTAAAATAATATTGTAAAAAATTTTTAGTTAGGAGATATTATGAAAAAATATTTACTCAAAGATGCTTTAGAAAACGGTTATGCCGTAGGAGCTTTTAACTTTGGAACTTTAGAAGTTTTAAAATCAATTATCGCAAGTGCAGAATTAACATCATCACCTGTTATTGCACAAATCTCAGAAGGTGCTTTAAAGTTTATGGGAGATGAATACTTAAAACAAATTATTGTTGCTGCAAGAAAAGAAGCAAAAATTCCTTTGTCTTTTCACCTTGACCATGGAACATCTTTTGAAAGTGTAAAAAAGGCAATTGATATTGGTTGCGATTCTGTTATGATTGATGCTTCAATGCTTCCTTTTGAAGACAACATTAACATAACAAAAAAAGTTGTTGAATATGCTCACGAAAAAGGTGTTTTTGTTGAAGCAGAACTTGGTTCACTTGCTGGCATTGAAGATAATATTCAAGTTGCAGATGACAAAAGTTGTTTTACAGACCCATCACAAGCAAAAGAATTTGTTGAAAGAACTGGCGTTGATAGTTTAGCAATTGCTATTGGAACAAAACATGGTGCTTACAAATTTGGAGGCGAAGCAAAACTTCGTTTTGATATCTTAGAAGAAATTGAAAAAGAAATTCCAAATGTTCCACTTGTATTGCACGGAGCTAGTGGCGTTGAAGAAAACAGTGTAAACAGACTTTTTGAACTTGGTGTTGATATTAGAGGAGCAAAAGGTATTCCTGATGAATTTTTAGCAGAAGCTGCAAAAAGACATGTTTGCAAAATTAACGGCGACACAGATTTAAGAATTGCTTTGCTTGTTGGTATTTTACACAATGTTGAATGCAACAACAAAAACATTGACTATCGCAAATACTTAACAGAAGGCATGACAGAAATTACACAACTTGTTAGCAAAAAACTTGAGCTTTATGGAAGCGCAAAAAGAGCAAAATAATAAAAGGAGAAACAAAAATGGCTGAAATAGATTTTAGTAAACCAGGTTATAGACCTAAAGTTTTAACAGCTGAAGAAACTGCAGCAAAAAGAGCAGCAGAACAACAAAACAACCAAACGCTTGCAAATGTTAATGGTCAAACAATTCAAATTGAGGCACAACAACAAAATATTCTTCAAGGCGATAAATTGGTTGAAAGCGAAACAGCTTTAAATATCTTTATGCCAACAGAACAAACAACTTATACTGTTCAAGATACACATTTCCAAAACGGCATTACAGGACAAACAGAAATGATTGTTAAAGAACAAACAACAACAGCTCCAACTTTTGGAATGGATTTGTTAAAATCATAATAATAAATTTAATAAAAAAAGATGTTGGTTATTCAGCATCTTTTTTTTAAAATTTTTTTATTTTTAAATAATAATAAAAACAACCAGCAACACGCTTGCCACCATAGATAAAACTGAAAGAATTAAACCTATTATACCTATGGCCTTGCGGTTAAGTCTAATTTGCATTACGGCAAAAATAAAAGAATATATTGCAAGCAAAAGAGAAATTATTACCCCGCCAATAATATAAATAATTATTATTAAACCATACGAAAAGCCCGCCAAATCAAACCCTATTAAAGAAGATATTAAACAGGCTAAAGAAATTGTAAGAGCTATAACGGATAAAACAAAAGAAACGACCCCGTACATCTTAATGTTTTTTCTTTCTTCACTAGAAGCGTTTTTATCTAAACTATAACGCCTCATTAAATTTCTAAATAAAAAAAATCCAGTTACTTTGCCTATAGGATCCTCTTTACTAGATAAACCGGTATCATTTTTATTTTCTTTTTTTATTTGCATAACAGCCTCTTTTTTATTATGTTTTTTTATTAAAATTTTATTCAAATAAAATTTTATAAAACTCTTTAAATAAACAAAAAAGAGCAACTTTTGTTGCTCTTTTTTATGTTTTAAAATTTTTTAATTATCTTTTAATATCATCTGTAAGTAAATGCAAAAATTTGTTACTATCATTTAAGTAGTTTTTAATAATAAGTTTTGGTTCTGCGTGAACTGAATTCAAATTGTTTTTATCAATCCATTTATATTCGTGGTGAATTAGTTGACCACAATCAAGCTCTTCGTGAAGAGTATCAACAGGCTTAAAATCTTTTTGAGCAGGAACTGCTTTATAATAAAAACACAATTCATGAAACTTTCCATTTTTATCTTCAAAAAAGTTTTCATGAACATATAAAAGTTCGTTAACTTTTACTTCAAAGTAAAGTTCTTCGTTCAACTCTCTTTCTACAGCATGAGCAGTGTTTTCCAATAATTCAACATGGCCCCCTGGAAAGCAAAAAAATGGATTATCATTCATTCTTACCAATAAAAGTTTATCATTTTTTTCAATAATACCGGCAACTCTAAACTTAAACCTTTTCTCCCCATTTTTAATTCTTACATCTTTTGATAATTCTTGTGGTTGCATATTTTTCCCCTTTTTAAAAAATTTTATTTAGTAAAAAACAAACCTATAAAAACTATAGGCTTGTTTTTAAAACTAATCAAAAATAGAAACTAACTCTGCGGCGTAGTTATAAAGATTTGCAAAATTTGCTTTTGCTTTGTAACAGAAGTTATAGCTTACATTTATTGAAGAATAACTTTCCTCATCACTAAAAGCGTTATCTGAAGCTGTTATACCAATTAAAATGTCTTTACGAGAATTTTCATTGTCTATTTCAAAGAAAAGATATTTTGCTTTTACTGTTTTGTTTTCAACTTTTAATTCTTTTGGATTATCGTATTTAAATACTATTGTAAACTTATCTTCACTTGAAGTATTTTTGCTTATAGTATTATACCCTTCAATATATTCAAGCTCAGTTGTTTGTTTTAATTCTCCATTAAATAAAGCTGTTAATGCTTTTTGAGGAAAAGCATCGTTAAACAAATTATACATTTTGTTAATTCTTGCAATATCGTTTTGACCATCAATATCTTTAAGTTCTAATCTCTTGTTTTGTAATTGATCTGTCTTTGTTTTTGCACAATAAATATAGATTTGATTTGGAACTTGAACTTGTTCGTTTAAACCAACAGGAATAATCGCCATAATTAAAGTTGCAATACCAATGCATAAAAGCAAACCAACACATACGCTAGTTAAAATAATCTTTTTCATTTTTTTATCCTTTTTTTATTAGTTTT
Organism: Clostridia bacterium; assembly: GCA_045637945.1. Lineage (GTDB taxonomy): Bacteria > Bacillota > Clostridia > Christensenellales > UBA1242 > UBA7862. Next base: position 17,304 of record JAZUAI010000062.1, on the reverse strand, counting down.
CTTTTTTGTCTTCTTTTTTTGATTCAGTTTTTTCTTCTTTTTTATTTTCTTCTTTTTCGCTAATTAAAAGATCTTTAGCATTTTCGTCAATGTTTTTTGCAACAACTTTTTCTTCAGTTTTTACATCTTTTTTTGTTATTGCTTTTTTTGTTTTTTTAACATTTTCTTTTTCAAATTTAGCCTTAAGTTCAGCAACCTTTTCTTCTGCTTGTTTTAAAACTTTTTCAGCATCTACTTTTACTTTTTCAATTTCTTCAGCAGTAATTACCCCGCCATTTTTTAAAGCCTCAGCGGTTTTAATTCTTATTGCTTGTTCTTTTTTTGCTCTTTCTAAATCTGCTTCTGCTCTTTCAATTTCAATTTTTGCTTTATTTCTTATTTCTTCCTTTGCCATTACGTTTAATATTTGTTTTGTTGACTTACCTTTCATAATAAGTTCAACTTCATTAAAGTAAATAGTTTCTTTTTCAAGCAAAACTTCAACCATTGTTGTCATTTGCTTTACATGGCTAGAAATAATTTCTTTTGCCCTGCTATAACACTTGTTAAAGATTTCTCTTATTTCTTTATCAATGTCTGCGGCTGTTTTTTCACTGTAAGTAACTTGAGTTTGATAATCTCTACCCAAGAACACTTCACTGCTAGAACCATAGTTAATTGGGCCCAAATTTGCACTCATACCCCATTCAGTAACCATCTTTCTAACAATCTTTGTTGCTCTTTCAATATCATTTGAAGCGCCCGTAGAAACATCTTTAATAAATATTTCTTCTGCCACCCTTCCACCAAGCATCATTGTAACAGTGTCAATGAGTTTGTTGTAAGACATATGACTTTCATCATTATCTGGCCTACTTAATGTATACCCGGCTGCCATACCCCTAGGTATAATTGAAACTTCTTGAACAACATCGCAATGTTCTAAAACTTTTCCTATAATAGCGTGACCTGATTCGTGATAAGCTGTTATACGTTTATCATTTTCAGTAATAATTCTACTTTTCTTTTGAGGGCCCATAAGAACTTTATTAATACCCTCTGTAATATCTGTCATTGTAATTTTTTTCTTATTAGCTCTTGCTGCTAAAATAGCAGATTCATTTAATAAGTTTTCTAAGTCTGCACCTGTAAATCCGCTTGTTAATCTTGCAAGGTTTTTAAAGTCAACTGAACTGTCAATCGGTTTATTTCTTGCATGTATTTTAAGTATCATTTCGCGGCCTTTAACATCTGGTGGATTAACATAAATTTGTCTGTCAAATCTTCCTGGTCGGAGAAGTGCTGGGTCTAAAACATCACTTCTGTTTGTAGCCGCAATAACTATTATTCCTTCATTTGCTTCAAAGCCATCCATTTGTACAAGCAATTGGTTAAGGGTTTGCTCTCTTTCATCATTTCCACCACCCATACCGGCGCCTCTTTGACGGCCAACAGCATCTATCTCATCAATAAACACAATACAAGGGGCTTGTTTTTTTGCTTGTTCAAATAAATCTCTTACACGAGAAGCACCAACACCAACAAACATTTCAACAAAGTCAGAACCACTTATTGAAAAGAAAGGAACATTACTTTCACCAGCAATAGCTTTCGCAAGCAATGTCTTTCCTGTTCCAGGTTGACCTACAAGCAAAATACCTTTTGGAATTTTAGCCCCAAGCTCTGTAAACTTTTGAGGAGTTTTTAAAAATTCAACAACCTCTTGCAATTCTTCTTTTTCTTCATCTATTCCAGCAACATCGCTAAATCTTACTTTAACATTTTGAGCAACTTGAGCTCTTGTTTTTCCAAAATTAAAGCTTTTTGAATTTGCTCCAAGTATGCTTTTTACAAGGATTATACCAAATATAATAACAACAATTACGCTAAGGTATGGTAACAAAGACTCCCACCAAGATCCTGAAGCATGAACTGATCCTGTTGAAACAGTTATCCAATCGGTATTTGTTGTTTTCCTGTTGTTTTCATAAGTTTCTATAATTTGATTTATTTTTTCTAATTCTGTTTCAGAAACAAAGTAAAAATAATAATCACAATTTTCTGTTATTCCTTCAATGGAGTATTTAGAATCTTTTTTCAAAACATAACCAACACCATTGTCACAGATACAAATATATTTAATATCACTTTCTTTTGTAGTTCCATCACCAATAAGCTCTTCAAGAGTTGAAACACCAGTTGAAGCAGAATTACCAGAAATATTTATTTTTTGGCCAATATTGCTTCCACCTGTAAAGTAGATCAACATTATGATAAGTCCTAGCGATAATAACAAAAAAAGCCAACTTTTAGACTTGCTACTTTTCAACGCATTTTCCTCCAATTATAAGTAAAATAATTTTATCATATAAATATTTCCAAATCAATAAAAATAATACAATTAAGCATTTTTTTATTTTGTCTTTATGCACAAAAATTACTTAACCCCTTTTACCCGACCAATTGTTCATTTATAAACACCTTTAAAATAAAGGCTTTCAATTTTTATACAAATTACAAATCGAACAATTAGTAAAAATGTTTTGGGTTTTAATTAGTTATAATTATATAACTATTATTTTTTAAAAATTTTTTGAATTTTTTCAAGTGAAAAAGAGAAACCTTTTTTTGTAATTTAATAAAAACAAAAACCATTTAAAAAACAAAAAGGGTTGTGCTAATAATTAAGAATATAGTACTTATTTAAAAACAGTCGCTCTCTGTTTATTGTTAAAATCTTTTTCTTTTATCAACTTTCACCTTATCAATCCATAATAGAGCCCTCACGCATTTTTATTTTTTTAACCTTTCACTTTCTTTTGTCATATAAACAACACCTCCAATCATTTTTATTTTTAAGAATAATCTTTTTGTAGGTTTTTAAGTGTTCCACGTGAAACATTTAATATTTTAGCATAAAAACCTTTTACTAGTTACACAAACAAAATTATTGACCACTTACACATATATCCAGGATAAAAGCTTTTAATTAAACATTATTTTACAGTAAAAGATTTTTATTAAAACTTTTATTTTTAAATAGATAATTTAAAAATCGTATTAATACTTTAATATTTTTCTAGCATTGCAAAATCTTCTTTTTATGTTTTATAACACAGTTATCTTAACAAAATGTTTCACGTGAAACATTTTGTTTTATACTTTTGTTTGTTGTTTTATAATTTCAGCTTTATGAGCTGCTACAACAACATCTTTGCTATTGTTTCACGTGAAACAATGGTTTTTTCTATACAAACAACTTCTTTTATTTTTAAAACACGGGTTTTATTTTTTATTTTTAAACTTTTTTGTTTTTTAATTAATCTTTTATGTTAGACATTTATTTAACTCTTTATTGTTTCTGTTATAAATAAAAAATGTTCCACGTGGAACATTTTTGAGTGCAATTATGATTTTGGCTGTTTTTTTTGTTTTAGTTTAAACGTTTTAAATAAAAAAAAGGAATGTTTCACGTGAAACATTCCTTTTTTTTATTTTCTTTCAAGAGTTGAAATAAATGTTGCTATTCTATCTAAATCGTCTTTATTAAAATAGTCAATAGAAATTTTACCTTTTGTGTCGTCACCGTGGATAACAACTTTTGTTTTAAACAATCTTGCCATTCTATGGCCAAGTTCTTTAAGTTCAATACTTTGAATTGGTTTTGCTTTTATTTCTTTTTCTGTATTGTTTGTTTTTGGTCCTTTATAGTTTTTAATATAAACTTCCAAATCTCTAACAGTTAATTTGTTTTCAACAATTGTGTTAGCTATTTCAATTTGTTGTTTTGAATCTTCTACACCAACAAGAACTTTTCCGTGACCGGCAGATATTTGGCCTTTTTCAATCATTGTGATAACTGGAGCAGATAAAGTTAATAATCTTAAAGTATTTGCAACGGCGGGTCTGCTCTTTCCAATTCTATCAGCAACGGTTTCTTGTGTGAAGTCATATTCAACCATAAGTTCTTTAATAGCTTTAGCTGCTTCAATTGGGTTTAAATCTTCTCTTTGTAAATTTTCAATTAAAGCGACTTCTTTTATTTGCTTTGGAGAATATTGCCTAATGATTGCAGGTATGGTTGTTTTGCCAGCAACAAGAGAAGCTCTAAATCTTCTTTCACCGGCGATAATAGTATATCTGCCATTGTTTTCATCGTTAACAATAATTGGTTGAATAACGCCGTGTTGTTTAATTGATTCTGCGAGTTCTTTTAAAGCATTTGGCTCAAAAGTTTTTCTTGGTTGATTTTTATTTGGGTCAACCTGTTTTAAATTAAGTTCAACAACACCGCTATCATATTTTTGAGCAGGAGAGTTTGATATTTCAATTTTCTCTTCAACTACTTCTTTTTTAATTTCCTTTTTTGGTTGGACTTGAACTTCTTCATCTTCTTGATAAATGGAGAATAGAGCATCCAAACCTCTTCCTAATCCCTTTTTCATTTATACACCTCTTGTAGACAATTTGTTTTAAACATCTTTAAAATAAATAAAATTACTTAATAAATTTAGTTATTTTTTTATAACTATCTTTATTTCTTTTTAAAAACTCTTCAGCAAGTTCATAGTATGCAACGCCACCTTTACTTTTTGCTTCATATGTAATAATTGGTTGGCCATGGCTTGGAGCTTCAGCCAATCTAATACTTCTAGGTATAGCTGTTTTATAAACTTTAGGACCGAAGAATCTTTGAATCTCTTGAGAAACTTGCATAATAAGATTTGATCTATTATCCTTCATTGTCAAAATAACACCCTCAACATCAATATCAGGGTTTAAGTGTTTTTTAACAAGTTTAATTGTATTCATAAGTTGGCTTAAACCTTCCAACGCAAAAAACTCACATTGAATTGGAATAGCAACAGAATTTGAAGCAGTTAAAGCATTAACTGTTAATAAACCAAGTGAAGGAGGGCAGTCAATTAAAAGATAATCATATTGGTCACTAACTTGTGCCAAGAGATTTTTAACAACTTTTTCTCTGTTATTCATATGGACAAGCTCAATTTCTGCACCGGCCAAATCAACAGTTGCCGGAACAATATCTAAGTTTTGGATAGATGTCTTTTTAATGACTTCTTTTATTGTTGCCGAACCATCAATGGCATCATACAAAGTTGCTGTTTCTTGGCTTTTCTCAACACCAAGACCACTTGTTGCATTTCCTTGAGGATCCATATCAATAACTAAAACTTTTTTTCCCATAACAGCCAAGTATGCTGCTAGGTTAATACAGGTCGTTGTTTTACCAACACCACCTTTTTGATTTGCAAATGAAACAATTTTTCCCATAGTAGTCACCTTTATATCATGATTATACCAAAAAAATAATAAATTACTAACTATTTTTTAATATTTTATTTTTTAAAAAAATAACTAAAACTATATATATAATATATAAAATTTTTCGTGTTGTAAATAGTAAAAAATATACAAAAAAATTTAATAATTTTTTTTAAATTTTTGTGTAAATATTTTTAAAATATTTTATTTATTTTTTTAATTTTTTTAACAAAAAAAACAGAAGTTTTTCTTCTGTTTTATAAAGGCATAAGTCTTGGTTTATTTCCGCCTCTTGGATATTTTTTTGGAGTTAAATTTATTTTTTTAATCTCAACTATTTTTCTTTCATAATCAGCAACAGTAAAAGTTTTTACTTCCACAATTTTTCCACCTAAAATGTCAATTGCTTTTTTTGATTGCCCCAACTCTTCTTCAATTTCGTTTGATTTATAAGCAATCATACTTCCACTAAGTTTTACAAATGGTAAACAATATTCTGCCAATGTATTTAGTTGAGCAACAGCTCTTGCAACACAATAATTATAGCTTTCTCTTTTATCAATTTTATTTGCCAAATCTTCAGCTCTTGAGTGGATTGTAGCAATTTTTGTTAGTGATAAATTTTTAATAACTTCATCTAAAAAAATTAATTTTTTATTTACGCTATCAACTAATAAAAACTCTAAATCTGGCCTCATAATTTTTAATGGAATGCTAGGAAAACCAGCACCGGCACCTATGTCAACAATCTTAGAATTTTCATTAAAAAGGTTATAACCAATTGCACTATCTAAAAAATGTTTAACAATAACATCTTCCATTTCTGTTATAGCTGTTAAATTAAATTTTTGATTCCATTCAACTAAAAGCAAGTAATAATTATAAAATTTTTCTTTTTGAATATCGGTTAAATTTATTTTATTTTTACTAAAAATTTCTTCAATTTTTTTATAAAAATTTTCTTTCATTTTTCACTTCCTTTTAATTAAATTTTTTGCGTGTTTTTTATAAAAATTTTATCCACAAATTTTTAATTTTTGTGGATAAAAAATTATTTTTTTTCTAATCTTTTTTGCATAGAAAGATAAACTGTTAAAACAGAAATATCTGCAGGCGAAACACCACTTATTCTGCTAGCTTGTCCAAGAGAAAGTGGTTTAAATTTGTTAAGCTTTTGTTGAGCTTCCAATCTTAAACCCTTAATTGTTGAATAGTCAAAGTCTTGTTCAAGTTTTATATCTTCATTTTTTTTCATTTGTTCAATTAACAAGTTTTGTCTTTTTAAATAACCATCGTATTTAACTTGAGTTTCAACATACTTTAAAACATTGTGAGGAATATTTTTAAATAGATCAAATTCTTCTTTAACTTTTTCAATAGTTATATTTGTTCTCTTTAACATCTCTCTTATAACACAAGAAGTGTTTGTAAAGTTTTCATTATTCTTTTCTAAAAAAGCTCTTGCTTTTTTAGAGTTAACACTTTGGGTTATTTCTTTTTCAACCTTTGCTATTTGTTTTTGTTTTTTAACAAAAGCTTTGTATCTTTCATCAGTAACCAAACCAACATCTCTACCAATTTGAGTAAGTCTTATATCAGCATTATCTTGTCTTAAAAGCAAGCGATATTCTGCACGACTTGTCATCATTCTGTATGGTTCGTTTGTTCCTTTAGTAACAAGATCATCAATCAAAACACCAATATATGCTTGGTCACGCCTTAAAATAAGAGGTTCTTTATTTTGCAAATAGTTACTTGCATTAATTCCAGCGATTAAACCTTGAGCACCAGCTTCTTCATAACCACTAGTTCCGTTGATTTGTCCTGCAAAAAATAAACCACCAATTCTTTTTGATTGAAGAGTAGGTAATAACTCTAAAGAATTTATACAATCATATTCAATTGCATAAGCATTTCTTAGTATTTGCAAGTTTTCAAAACCTTCAACACTTTTATACATTGCTTCTTGAACATCAACAGGCATAGAAGATGAAAAACCTTGAACATAAATTTCATTTCCAACTCTATCTTCTGGTTCTAAGAAAATTTGGTGTCTTTGTTTATCTGAAAATCTTACAATCTTGTCTTCAATAGAAGGGCAATATCTTGGACCAACACCTTTGATTTCACCTGAATACATAGGTGCTCTTGAAAGATTATTTCTTATAATCTCATGAGTTTTTTCATTTGTATATCCTAGGTAGCAAACACAAACATTTTTAGGTTGCTTTTTTGTTAAAAAAGAAAATGTTTGAATATTTTCGTCACCTGGTTGAACTTCAAATTTTGAGTAGTCAATAGAACTACTTAAAACCCTCGCAGGAGTTCCAGTTTTAAATCTTAAAATTTCAAAACCTAACTTTGCCAAACTATTTGAAAGCCCATGTGAATTTGTAAAACCATTTGGGCCTTGATCACTTTTATATTCGCCAATAATAACCCTGCTTTCCAAATAAACCCCTGTGCAAACAACAACAGTTTTTGCCAAAATGGTTTCTCCAAAAGCAGTTTTTATTCCTATAATTTTTTCATTTTCAACTAAAATATCAACAACTTCACATTGTTTTATTGTTAAATTTTCTTGAGCTTCTAAAACTTGTTTCATTGTTGCGTGATAAGAGTGTTTATCAACCTGAGCTCTTAAGCTATGAACAGCAACACCTTTACCCATATTGAGCATTCTTAGTTGTAAAATGTTTTTATCAGCATTAACACCCATTTCACCACCAAGAGCATCAATCTCGCTTGCTAATTGTCCTTTAGCAGTTCCACCAATAGAAGGGTTGCAAGCTAAAAAAGCAATACTATCAAGATTAAGTGTTGTTAACAATGTTTTGTTATTTAGCCTAGCAAGAGCTAAGGCTGCTTCGCAGCCGGCATGACCACTGCCTATTACAATAGCATCATAATTTTCCATTTTTCTTCTTCTTTTTAAAATTCATATTCCTTTACAGCACAATTTTTTGTTTCATATCTTTCATATTTGTCGTTTTGCAAATCTTTACCTTGGAAAATAAAGTTAAATCCCATAAAAACTCCACCGTGGGTTACAATTAAAATTCTTTTTCCTTTATGTTTTTCAAGATCTTTTAAAAAACTTGTAAGACGGTTTATAACATCTTCATTTGTTTCTCCACCAAATTTATGAGGGTCTTTAAAAAACTCATCATAAACTTCTTGTGGATTTTTCTTTCCTTCCAAACTTCCACGACTTGCTTCCATAATTCTTTCATCTAAAAGCAACTCGTTTTCTGGGTGATATTTTAAAACATGTTCAGCAGTTTGAATTGCCCTTATTAGTGGGGAAGATATGACCATATCAAATTCATAATCTTTAAGTTTTTCAGCAAGTTTTTTTGCTTGTTCAATACCTTTTGCATTTAAAGATGTTTGTAATTGTCCTTGACTGACAGAAAATTTGTTAAAATCTGTTTCTCCATGACGAACTAAATAAATCATTTGTATTTCCCCCTTATTATTTTCCTAAACAAAACTTAGAAAATATTTTATCAATTATATCTTCGTTTGCTGTATTTCCAGTAATTTCACCTAGTTTTTCCCAAATAGTTTTAATATCTAATGCAGAACAATCAAGAGGCAAATCTTCAATGTTTGCAATTGTGTTTAAAAGAATTTCTTTTGCTTCTTTTAAAACGTTTACGTGCCTTGTATTTGTTAAAACAATTTGACTATTTGTGTTACAACCTTCTAAAGATAAATCATATATTTTTTGTTTTAAGTCTTCTGTGTTAAGTTTGTTTTTTGCACTAATTTTAATACATTCGCCAGTATAATTTAATTTACTTGGCAAATCGGTTTTATTTAAAACTACAATAGATTTTTTTGTTTTTATAAGTTTTAAATTTTCTTCATCTTGTTTTGTTATTTCTCTTGAAGAGTCAAGTACTAACAAAACAATGTCGCTGTTTTCTAAAATTTGTTTTGCTTTTTCAATACCAATACTTTCAATTTTATCTTCGGTTTCTCTTATACCAGCTGTATCAAAAAAATTAAAAACAAAACCTTTATATTCTATACTTCCAGTAACAACATCTCTTGTTGTTCCTTCAATATCAGTAACAATTGCTTGCTCAAAATTAAGAAGTGCATTTAACAAACTGCTTTTGCCAACATTTGTTTTTCCAACAATGGCAATATTAATACCCTTTTTAATAAGCTTGCCTTTTTGTTCAGTATCTAAAAGCTGTTGAATTGTTTTAAGAATTTCTTCAAGTCTTTTTTTTATGCTTGTCTTTGTTTCATATTCAATATCATGTTCAGGATAATCTAAATTAACTTCAATTTCAGATAAAATATCTGTTAATTTTTCTTGTTGAGAATTTACTAATGAAAATAAATTTCCGTTAGTAAGTTCGTTGCTTGCTTTTAGTTGGTTTTCTGTTTCGGCATTAATTGTATCAACAACACCTTCGGCTTGATCTAAAGACATCTTTCCGTTTAAAAAAGCTCTTTTAGAAAACTCACCGGCAGTTGCAAGTCTTGCACCAAAATTTAAAGCTTGCTCAATTATCTTTTGAGCAACAATTAAACCTCCGTGGCATTGAAACTCAACAACGTCTTCACCAGTAAAAGAATAGGGTGCTTTAAAGTAAACACAAAAACCTTTGTCTTCATATTCGCCTAAATTGATTTTTCCTAAATACATATGATTTGGTTTTATATCGTTTTTTTGTTGAAAGCATAAAAAAATTTGTTTGGCAATTTCCAAACTTTTTTCACCACTAATTCTTATTATGCTAATTCCACTTTTTCCTACTGGAGTAGCTTGTGCGACAATAGTATCCTCAATCATACAAAGTATTATATCACACTTATAATATTTTTCCACTACTTTTTTTATTGTTTTTTTTATTTGGTTATTTTGCTAAAAACCTTTATTTTAGCAGGATATAACAATTTTAAAACAAAATAAAAAAGAACTATAAAAATAGTTCTTTTTATTTTTATTATTCGTTTTCTGTTTTTGTAGGAATAATAACTAAGTGTCTGTTTGGTTCTTCGCCTTCACTTTTTGTTGTAATTCCTTCACAGGTTTGAAGCGCAGTGTGAATGATTTTTCTTTCATAAGCATTCATTCTTTCAAGCTTAATTGGTTTTTGAATTTTCAAAGCTTTCTTTGCCATTCTATCAGCAAGATTTATAAGTGAAATTTCTCTGCGGTTTTTATAATTTTCAACATCAAAATAAAATTTCTTATCACGATAATTTGCATTTTTCATAACGTTTGCCAAAATATCTTGAATAGCATTTAATGTTTCACCACGTTTGCCAATTAAAGAACTTACTTTTTCTCCTGAAGCATTAAAAGTTACGCAACCATCTGCTTCAAAAGAAGTAATTTCTGCTTCAACGTTCATTTTTTCAAACAAACCTTTCAAGAAGTTTGTTCCAACTTCAATCATGTCTTGTTTAGGTTCTTCTTTTTCTTCTTTAATTTTTTCTGCCTTAGCAGGCTTTTCAGTTTTTTCTTTTTTTGTTTCTTTTAAAACTTCTTCTTTTTTATCTTCTTTTGCTTTTTCTTCTTTAAGCAATTTTTCTTCAACTTCTTTATCAAGAATAAGTTCTACTTTTGCTTTTTTAAAAAAGCCACCTTCGTCAATAATTTTAATATCAACTTGGTCTTGAGTTACGTTTAACTCTTTCAAACCTTGTTCAATTGCTTTTTGAACAGTTTTAGCAACAATTTCTATTTTTTTCATTTTATTACTTTACTCTTTTTAAAAGAGTTTATCTCCTATAATCAACTTTTATTGCTTCTTTACGTTGTTGTTCTTTTTTGTCTTCAATTCTGTTTGATATTGATGTAATAACTGGAGTAAGAGCTGTAGTAATAGCAGTATTAGTAATCATATAAAGTGAGAAAACAGAGTTTGAGGTCATAGCAAAAATAAACATGATAATTGGAAGAATCATTGTTAAAACTTTTGCTGAACCTGGTTGTTGAACAACAATTTCACCTCTCTTAGCTTTTGGTTGACTTAATTTTTTAGTTAACCATTGAGATAGGAAAGATACAGCTGCAACAATAACAGCTAAAATAAAATAACCGTTAACTTGGTTAGAATTATTGTAGTTGTTCAACAATTTACCCATAACCAAATTATATTCGGCTTCAGTAACATTTGTATTTCCAGAAACACCTTTAAAATCATTAAATGAAGGAATTTCACTTACAAAAGCGCTGTCTGGACGCCAAATATTTTTAATCCATAAAAAACTATCTTTAATTTGTGAATATTTTTCTACAACTTTAATTTGTGATTGTTCAATTACTGAATTTTCATAGTTTGTAATTTCTGCTTCAGTTTTTCCACCATCAATTAAAGCTTGTTTTAAAGCAGTTAATTCAGCCTCTTGTTCTTCAGCTGTTTTTGCTTTAAAAGCATCAACATCTGGCATGTTTAAATATTCACTATAATAATTTGTTTCGTAAGAACTGTAATAAGTGTTTTGAAGTTCTTCATATTGTTTACTAATTTTAAAACCAGAAATAGATTGTAATGAGTTAAAGAATGTTAAGAAAACTGTTAATGTAACCACCATATAAACAAGCATTACTGTGCAAGAACCTTTCATGCTTACATTATTTTTTTGGTATAACTCATTTTGTTTTTGATATAAAAGAGTTTGGTTTTGACCATATCTCTTTTTTAATTTTTCCATTTCAGGTTGAAGTCTTGCTTGCATTCTAGTTGTTTTGTTTGTGTAAAATCTTTGCAAAAAGTCAATAGGTGACAAAACCAACTTTAATACTACTGTAAATAATATAACAGTAAGAGCATAACTTCCCACATCAAAGAACTTCATAAGACTGGCCCAAAAATTGCCTTCTGGCCAAGCTGAGCCTAATAAGCTTATAAAATCCATTTTATTTTCCCCTTAATGTTTGGTTTTAGTGGATCCCAACCGCCTTTAGAACGAGGATTACATCGCAATATTCTATTAAAACCTAAAATATTCCCTTTTACAAACCCATATTCTTTAAGTGCCTGTAAAAAATAAATTGAGCAAGTAGGGTAGAACCTACAAGCACCAGGTAGTAGGGGTGAAATGCATTTCTTATAAAAATAAATTAAAAGATATTCAACAATAAAAAGTGGAAAAAACAAAACATTTAAAAACACTTCAAAAAATCTTTTCATTTTTTAAATGTCTTCAACTGAAATATTTGCTTTTTTGAGCAAATAAAAAAAATTATCTTCAAATTCTTGATAACTTAAATTTTCGCAGCCTTGTTTAACCACAAATATATAATTATTTAAAGGTAAAATATTTATGTGTTTTCTCACAACTTCACTCAAAACTCTTTTAACCTTATGTCTTACAACACTATTACCAACTTTATTGCTTACACTAAAACCAATTTTTTTATCTTTTAATTTTGTGCTTGCTTTGTATAAAGCTAAGAATTTTGAATAATAAACTTCACCCTTTTTGTAAATAAAGTTAAATTCTTTCTTTTTTCTTAATCTATTTTTTTTTGCTAACATTTCTTTAGCCTTTTTTTAATTATGCAGACAATTTTTTTCTGCCACGATTTCTACGTCTTTGTAAAACTTTTCTGCCGTTTTTAGTAGCCATTCTTTTTCTAAATCCGTGAACTTTAATTCTTCTTTTTTTGTTTGGTTGATAAGTTCCCTTTTCCATTGAAAAAACCTCCTGTAAAATATTATAAAAGTAATTTATTATTATATTTACTTTGCAAGTTTGTCCAAGTTTATGATTATCGGGTCGAAGAATAAAAAGGTCGCCAAAATTAAACTTGCCTTGGTAGTTTAAGTTATTTTTGGCGACTTGTCAATCAAAAAATTTTTTATTTTCTTGGTAGTTTTGAACAATTTTAAAAATACACATACTATATAATAAATTTATATATAATATTTAATTTTGTTCAACCGGATCAACAGTTTTTGGTAAAACAGCTACATCCTGCTTAAATAAAGAGGTTTGTAAATTTTGTTGCTTTAAAAATTCAATATCGGTATCTTCGGTCGGTGCTATTTCTGGCACTCCAAATTCCCCAATGTATATTTCTCTTCCTGCATCGTCTTCACCGAATACATGACCAGAAAAATTGTCATTAAAGTTTGTGTAATAAGTATAATTTCCATCCCTGTCAATTCTTTCAAAAACAGGGGTTCCTTGTTCATCAACCCCGACCATTTTGTCGGACTTTGGTTTACTAAATTCTTCCATAAATGCTTGAGTTTCTTGCTCATAAGAAATTGCATATGTGCTAGCAATTCTACCAGACATTGCCCCAAAATTTATTTTTGACATATCTTCTGGTGAAATTCTATCAGGTAATAAACCTGTTCTTTGTGAATATCTATCATAAAGCCTTTGTGCACTATATATTAAAACTTCTTCAATAACTTTTGGATCTTCTGGGTTAAAAGAATTTTTATCTGCTTCAACTTTTGCAGGTTTTCCTGTAAAGTCAACTTTTGGTGTAGAATATGTTCCAAATTTAACTTGAGAAATAATTTGATTTACACTTGGAAGATCAACCCTTTCTAATCTTGACATTTTTGACAAAATTTTATTTTGCATAATAAAAAGTTGAAACAAATCATCACTAGAAAGATGGTCTTGCCACTTTTTACCAATATAAGAAAGTTGCGTATAACGATCTCTTGCAACAAAATCATCACCAATATACTTATCAGCAATTCTTCTGCTAATTTCTTTCATACTAGAACCAACAACTTCTTGTTTCTTCAAATCTAAAATTTCTTTTGGATAAACAGATTCATACCTAACATTCATTCTAGCATAAACAGCAGCACTAAAAATTTGCCTGATTTGAGCGTTGTTTGAAGATACTAAACCTCTTAAAGTTTTCCAAACTTGTCTGTCTGTAAATTCCATAATTTTTTCCCCTCAATTATATAAATATAATAACATATAATATAGTTTTTATAAATGTTTAAACTGCACAAATAATATAATTAAATATTTACCCACAATTTGCACATAAAATGTGGATAAACTTCTTTATTTTAGCCACTTATAGCAAATTTTTTTATAAAAAAAAGACCTTAAAAAGGTCTTCTTTTTTTTATTGATTAATAATTCTTACAGGCAATACCAAATACAAATATTCATCGCCATCGCTTGGTGTAATAATACATGGGCTTGAAGGCATATTAAAATTAATTTTTATTGCTTCATCTGTAATTGTTCTTAAACACTCAGTGAAATATCTTGAGTTAAAAGCAATTGTTAAATCATTGCCTTTAAGTGAAATACCAATATTTTCTTTAATATTTCCAATGTCTGAGTTTGAAGTTAAAGTTAAAACTTTGTCTTTAATTTCAAATTTAACCAAATTATTTCTATCAACTCTTGATAAAACAGAAGTTCTTTCAATTGCTTCTTCAAAAACATTTTTATTTATAGTAAGTGAAGTTGTAAAATCTTTTGGAATAATTTGTTTATAGTTAATAAAATCGCCATCAATAAGTCTTGTAATAATTTTTGTATTGTCAAATTCAACCATTAAAAAATTCTTTTGAATATATACATTAATTTCTTCATCGTTATCTTCTAAAAACTTGCAAATTTCAGTTAAGCTTTTTGCTGGAACAATAATACTTGATTTAATTGTTGTTTTTACAAGTGGTTTTTTAACAAAAGCAAGTCTGTAACCGTCAAGACCAATAGAATTTATAGTGTTATCTTCAATTTCAAAGCAGCAACCTTTTAAAACAGGTCTGGTATCATCAAGTGCTGTTGAGAAAATTGATTTATTTATAAGAGTTTTAAAATCTTTTTGTTTAATTGCAAAATATTCGCCATCTTCAATAATGTTTAAGTTAGGGAATTCCAACACATTGTAACATTGAACAAAACTTTCACTGTCAGTATAGTTAATTTTTAACCTACTTTTTTCGCTAAGTTCTAATTCAATTTTTTCGTCTGTTAATTTTTTAATAAATTCTGAGAAGAACTTACCAGGAATAACAGTTTCTCCTTCCAATTTTACATCTGCTTTAATAGTTTTTTCAATTGCTAATTCTAAGTCTGTTGCAGACAATTTTAATGTGTCATTTTCTGCTGTAAGTTTAATGCCTTCTAAAACCGGATTAGTAGTTTTGTTTGAAATAGCTTTTATTACTTGTGCAGTTGCAATACTTAAGTCTAGCCCGTCACAAACAACTTTCATTTATATTCTCCTTTTTTATTTTTTTATCATTATTATTAAGTGTGTGTAATTGTGAACAACTTTTTTTATAACAACATTTAGTGTTTTTATTTTAACAGAAAATTTAAAAAACACAATATTTTGTTGTGGATAAACGTCTGAGCAAAGATTCTAAATTGTTGATAACTTTAAGGTTTTTCGACCAATCGTTCTAAAAATTAAAACCTTCAATTAAAAAACATAATTAAGTAAGTATAATAATTTTTAAAATATATATATTAGGGTGTGTGTAATTGTGGATAACATTTTTTAAGCACAATATTTTGTGTTTTTTAGCTAAAAAATAACAAAAAAATCAATATATATGGTTTAAAGTTTTCAACAAAAAAAGTGGAAAAGTATGTATATTTGTCATTAATTGTCTGATTTTATCATAGCAATTAAATCTTCAATATTAGTTTTTAAAGACCTGTTAGTCTTAATATTGTGGGCAATTTTATCTCTTGCGTGCATAATTGTTGTGTGGTCTCTACCACCAAATGCGTTACCAATTGTCATAAGAGGAATGTCCATAAGTTCGGTAATTAAATAAATACAAATTTGTCTAGGATCAACAATTTCCTTATTTTTCTTTTTACCAACTAAATCGGCTTTTTTAACATTATAGTATTTGCAAACAACTTCCATAATCTTATCGACTGACAAGTTTTGACTTTGAGCTGTTGCAATATCTTTTAAAGCCTCTTCAGCTTCAAACATTGTTGCTTTATTCTTTCCAATTAAAATTGAAAGTGAAACAACCTTGTTTAAACTACCTTCAAGTTCTCTAATGTTTGTATCAATTTTTTCTGCAAGATATTCTAAAACATCGCTTTCAACACTATAATTTTCAATTTCAACTTTCTTTTGTAAAATTGCAAGGCGAGTTTCAAAGTCTGGTTTTTGAATATCGTGTATTAAACCACCAGAAAACCTTGATCTTAATCTTTCTTCAAGAGTTTCAATATTTCTTGGGTGTTTATCTGAAGCTAAGATAATTTGTTTATTAAATTGGTGTAAATCGTTAAAAGTGTGGAAAAATTCTTCTTGAGTTCCGGTTTTGTTTGAAATAAATTGAATATCATCAATCATCAAAGCATCAACTTCACGGTATTTATGCCTAAAAGCTTCTGTTGTTTTTTCTCTTAAAGATTTTGTAAAATCATTCATAAATTGTTCGCAAGTAACATAAATAATTTTAAAATTCTTATTATTTTTGATTATATAGTTGCCAATAGCGTGTAACAAGTGGGTTTTTCCAAGACCAACACCACCATAAATAAACAATGGGTTAAAGTTTTTACCAGGATTTTCAGCAACATTTAAGGCAGCAGAATAAACAATTTGGTTACTTTTTCCAACAACAAAGTTATCAAAAGTGTATTTTTCGTTTAATTTATTCTTTTGATTGAGCATATTGTTTGTTTCAATGGTTTCTTCAGCTTGTTTAATATCTTCTAAAAAAGCCTCTTTTTCACCAGGTTCTAAAACAACAACATCTTCAACTGTTTCAAATTGTCTTTGAATGGCATTTAATAATTTTTCTTTGTGTAATTTTAAAAGTTGGTTTTTGTTGGTTGAAGTTGAAGCTAAAACAATAAACTTGTTATTATCAACTTTTATTGGTTCAAGTGTTTCAATATATAAATCATAACTAACAGCAGTAACCAAATTTTCCATATCTTTTAAAACTTCGTTCCATCTGCTTAAAAAATTATCCATAAAAACCTCGTCAATAAATATATAATTATATTATATATAATAATTTATATTTGTCAAGAAAATAAAGGCTTTTAGCCGTTTAAATAGGTAAAATAAGTTTATGCAAAAGC
>JAZUAI010000061.1:0-7938 GCA_045637945.1 Clostridia bacterium | reverse complement strand
CCGGCTGCCACCAATAAATAAAGATAAATATTATATAT
This sequence comes from Clostridia bacterium, assembly GCA_045637945.1. GTDB lineage: Bacteria > Bacillota > Clostridia > Christensenellales > UBA1242 > UBA7862. Next base: position 7,900 of record JAZUAI010000061.1, on the reverse strand, counting down.
TTAATTATAATTATAATTTTTATAGGCTCTTTATCCACATTTTTTAAACAAAAAAAGAAGTGGCAAAAAACTTTACCACTTCCCTTTTTAACTTACAAAGATTATCTTAATGTATTTTTTTACTTATTAGCAATTTGTGTTATTGCAACCACAACCACAGCAAGAAAGAATTAAAATCAATAAAATGAGTGTGCAACAATCACAACCTTGACCTAAGCCAGAACCACAGTTGCAAAGTAATAATAAAATTATTATCCAGCAACAGTTGTTTGAACCAAAGCCACAGCCATTATTGCAGCCTCCGCCACAATTGCCATTACCAAAAAAGCCGTTCATATAGTATCTCCTTAATAAAAATTTTTCTTTAAGTGTTGAGATTTTTCATTTTTTTCTTTTATTTTCTTTTTTTAATGAAAAATATGTAACTTACTTTCTTTTGTGTTCTTGATTTATTCTTCTCATTTGTTTCTATTTCATAGTATTAAAAAGATAAAAAAAATGTTAATAATTTTTAAAATTACTAACATTTTAATTTTTTATTCAAATAAAGCCTTTTTAATCTTTTCTTTCAAAATATCAATACCATTATTATTTTTTGCACTTATCAAAACTGTATCTGGCAATACTTCAAAAGGTTTATCAAGTCTATCAATTTTATTAAAAACCTTAATTGTTGGTATTTTATCAGCTCTAATCTCTTTTAAAACATCTTCCACTACTTGTATGTGTTCTTTATAATTTGGATCAGATACATCAATTACATGAAGCAACAAGTCAGCATCTGCTGTTTCTTCTAATGTTGCATTAAAGGCTTGAATAAAGGCATGAGGCAATTTGTCAATAAAACCAACAGTATCAATTAACACTATTTGTTGGTTATTATCAAGCCACAAATTTCTGGTTGTTGTGTCTAATGTTGCAAAAAGTAAATTATCAGCATAAATATCGGCTTTTGTAATAGTATTCATTAAAGTTGATTTTCCAGCATTAGTATAACCTACTATAGCAACCTGTTTAACTTGATTTCTCTTTCTTGAACTTTTTTGAATAAGTCGGTTTTCTTTTATCTTTACAATTTCTTTTTCAAGTTTTGCAATATTTTCTCTTATAGTTCTTTTATCAAGTTCAAGTTTTGTTTCACCTGGACCTCTCATACCAACGCCTGCGCTACCAAACCTACCTGATGAATTGGAAATACCACTTATTCTTGGCAAACTATATTTAAGCTGAGCCAATTTTACTTGAAGTCTACCTTCATTTGTTGTTGCCCTACCTGCAAAGATATCTAGAATAAGCATAGATCTATCAATAACTTTAACACCAACTATATCGGCAATATTGTTAAGTTGTGAGCCAGTTAATTCACAATCAACAACCACAACATTGGCATTTAGTTCTGATACTATAAGTTTTATTTCTTCTACCTTGCCTGAACCCAATAAAGTTGAGGCATTGACTTCTTTTATATTTTGTGTTGCGCTACCTACAACCTCAAGACCTGCAGTAAAACATAAACTTGCAAGTTCTTCAAGTGCTGGTTCAAAATTATATTGATTTTTATTAAATGCTACACCTACAATAACTGCTTTTTCTTTTTGTTTTGAGGTGTCTTTTAAATTATTCTTTTTCATAATTTAAATATTAGTATATTTATTTAAAAAAAACAAATATTTTTTTAGCTCTGCACTATTTGACAGGTATTAACGTCAATCAAAACTGAATACATATCTCCATTTTGACAAACTAGTAATACATACCAGTAAATATTTTTAAATTCTTTATCATCTGAAACAATTTTTATATACATTTCACCTTTTAAAAGGTTACCCTCTGTATTTTCTTGTATTTCAGCTTTATATTTATCACAAAATATTTCTTTTGCCCTATTATAATCACATTGCCAAGTATTTGACCAACAATCAAGATTTATATATTCATCGTAATCAACTAAATACAACATTAAAACATCACTATCTTCTGCTTGCCTTTCAATGTCAAAAACAAAACTACCATCATAAGGGTTATGCTCTAATTCTCCAGAAAAAACATCTTCATTAACTTTTAATTCAAATTTTGGTAATGAAGATAAAACATAGTTATCAAATTTTAATGTAATAACACCAAAATCAACCAAATTTGAAGGTGTACCATCCATAATATAGTCTTTTTCTCTTTGCCCTGATGTAAAAGTTGCAATAAAACTACTTCCTTTGCCCACAAACAAGTTTTTGCGATATTCACTTAAAATAGCTTGGGTTGCTTGTTTTAAATTTGTTTTTGCGCAACCTATACAACATAAAACTATAAGTGATAAAGCTATAAAAATAAATTTTTTAAAATTTTTCATATTAAAGGTATAGTTATTAAATATTTAAATAATGACAAAACAACAAAAAACGACACAGAATAAACATCTGGGCCGTTGCCTTTATTTATATGTTTTATTAAATTATTATTGGTTATCAATATCGGTCATTCTTTGCAAATATTTACCACCAAGATGTTCAGTTTTTAAAAAAACTTCAATCATTTGTTTTGCATCATCAAAAGAAGTTGTTCTTCCACCAAGAGCAAGTGCGTTTATGTTATTATGCTCTCTTGCAAGTTTTACTTCATTAACAGAATGGCCTAAACAACAAAAAATATTTTTGTTTTTATTAAGACCTATATTCATACCCACACCTGAACCACAAACAGCAATTATTTTTGAATTTGGATATTCTTTAAAAGATTTTGCCATCAACACAACAAAATTAGAAAAGTTATCCTCACCATCAACTTTATAAGCACCAACATCTACAATATCTTCATTTTGATCTTGTAAATATGTTTTAATGCTTTCTTTTAATTCATAACCACCATGGTCTGCTCCTATAATAATCATACTTTCAACCCTTTTATTCAAATAATTTTTTTATCAAAATAACAACTGTTTGACGCAACTTTGTATAGTCTATGTATGAATGCTTGTCATAAACAGCTTCATGAACATAACTTTCAATTAAATTCATAGCTAAATGGATATTTTCGTTTGTTATGTTTTTGTATTTAAGTTCTTTTAATTTTTCAGCAAACTTGATTGTTACATTATCTTGCAAATCTACAAAAGTTTTATTTATTTCTTTATCAGACTGAGCAACAGATTCAAGTTCTCTGTGAATATCACAACTTTGTTTGTGAAGTTCTTCTGCTAAATTTAAAATATCGTTAATAAGTTTTTCAATATTTTCATTTTGAGCAATATCATTAAGCAAGTTAAAAATAGGTTCATAAACATTTTCAATATAAACATTTATAACCTCTTTTAATATGTCTTTTTTGTCTTTAAAATATCCATACACAATACCTGTTGAAACGCCTGCTTGTTTTGCTATTTGTGCTGTATTTGTTTTAAAAAACCCATTTGATGCAAATAAAATATAACCTGCTTCAACTATTTTTTTCTTAGTTTCTATTGAGCGCTGTTGCACTGGCTGGCGAATTTCTTTTTGTATGGCAGACATTAAATATATACTCCTCCATTTTACTTCTTAACTTAAGTTTATAGTTTTAAAAAAAATTAGTCAAACAAAAGATATTTTTTATTTTTTTGTTGCATTTTGCATAAACATATGCTATTATTCTAAATATGAAATTTGTTTCACATTTAGTGTTAAAAGGACATTATTTTTATGAAAACTAAATTGCAAATTGGTCAAGAAGGTCACCTATCCGACTTAGTTATTGGCCAAAAAGCAAAAGTAAAGGCCTTGCATAATGATAATAAGGCTTTAAGAAGACGCCTTCTTGATATGGGTATAACAAAAGACGTTATTATCAATATTAAAAAAATCGCTCCTATGGGAGATCCTGTTGATATTGAATTAAGAGGATATGAACTTTGTTTAAGACTTAGTGATATGAAAAATATTGACGTGGAGGTTGTTGAATGAGAATTGCTCTTGTAGGAAATCAAAACAGCGGAAAATCTACTCTTTTCAACGCCTTAACAGGTTCAAATCAAAAAATTGGCAACTGGCCTGGTGTAACAGTTGAAAAAAAATCTGGATTTATTAAAAACACTGAACATGAAATTATTGACTTACCTGGTATATATTCCCTATCACCATATACCAACGAAGAAAAAATATCTCGTAACTTCTTATTAGAAGAAACGCCTGATTTAATTATCAATATAATTGACTCAACAAGCATTGAAAGAAGTTTGTATTTAACTACCCAACTTATGGAACTTGATTGCAAAATAGTTGTAGCACTTAATATGTGTGACTTGTTGGCAAAAAAAGGCTTAACTGTTAATGAAAAAGAACTTTCAAAACAACTAGGTGTTGATGTTGTAAAAATATCTGCCCTTAAAAAACAAGGTATTAAAGAGCTTGTTTCTTATATAGAAAACGGTAACTTTACAAAAAACACAAAACTTATTTATGAGTCTAAAATGGAAGAAGCCCTTGAAGAGGTTTGCAAAAGTTTAAAATGCGATAACAAACGTTTTGTTGCTGTAAAACTTTTGGAACAAGATGAAGAAATTTTAGCAAGCAAAAAATTTAAAAGTTTTGACAAGCAAATTAAAGAAGTTGAAAAACATTATGATTTAGATGTTGAGCAACTTATTGCCCACCAAAGATACAATTTTGTTGAAAAAGTTAAACAAAAATGTGTTGTTCAATCAAAAAAACAAATTTCTGCAACAGATAAAATTGATAAAGTTATTTTAAACAAATGGTTAGCAATACCAATTTTTATTGCAATTATGGCCCTAGTTTATTACCTTTCTGTTGGTGTTGTTGGAACATACACAGTTGATTTGGTTGATGCAGGCGTAACTTGGGTTTCTGATAATATTGCTACTCTTCTTACAAATTGGGGTGCTAGTGAATGGACAATTAGTTTGTTGTGCGATGGTATGCTTGCCGGTATGGGTGCCGTATTAACCTTTGTTCCACAACTTATAATTTTATTTATTTGCATTGCTCTTCTTGAAACTTCTGGTTATATGAGCAGAATTTCATTTTTCTTAGACAAAATTTTTAGAAAATTTGGTTTAAGTGGAAAGTCTTTAATTCCTTTTATTGTTGGCGCAGGATGTTCTGTTCCTGCTATTATGACAACAAGAACAATTGAAGATGAAAATGAAAAAAATGCAACAATTATGTTAACACCATTTATCCCTTGCTCAGCCAAACTTCCTATTATTGCATTGTTTGCAACACACTTCTTTGTTAATTCTTGGTTAGTTACAGCTTCCCTTTACTTACTTTCTATTGTAATCATTATTATAAGCGCAATTATATTAAGAAAGTTTATTTTCAAAGGCAAAAGCAACACATTTATTAGTGAATTGCCAGAATATAAACTTCCAAGTGCTAAATATGTTGCAAAAGATGTTTTTGATAAAACATGGTCATTTATAAAAAGATCCGGAACTGTTATTTTAATGTGCTCAATGGTTATTTGGCTTTTAGTTTCATTTGACTGGAGTTTTAACTATGGGGTTGATGTTGGAAACAGCATTCTTGCCAGCATCGGAAACTGCATTGCTTGGGTTTTCTACCCTATTGTTGGTGAATACAACTGGGCAATTACAGTAAGTGCAATTCAAGGTTTGGTCGCAAAAGAACAAGTAATTTCAAGTATGGCTGTTATTGCTGGCCTTGCAGAAGAAGTTACTGAAGGAGCTTTAATTTTAAGTCAAACTGGAATTTTTGGTTTCTTTACACCTGTTTCTGCTTATGCTTTTATGGTTTTCAACCTATTCTCCGCCCCTTGCTTTGGTGCTATTGGAGCAATGCATCGTGAATTTGGAAGTGCAAAAAAGACTTGGCTTGCAATAACATTCCAAACAGGTATAGCCTGGATATTTGCAACACTTATAAACACTATTGGAACATTAATAACATTAATGCTATAAAAGAGAGGCTTGATATATGAGTTTTATTGATATTGTAATTTTAATATTTGTTCTTTTAATAGTTGGTTTAATTTTATTCTTTAATATTAGATCTTGGAAAAAAGGCGAAAACAAATGTTCAAGATGCCCTTATGCAAAAAGTTGTAATAAAAAAGATTTAAATAAAAACCAAGAAAATAAAGAACAATGCGATTGCTCACAAAAAGAAGAAAAAATTAAAGAATCTTCAAAACAATAAAAAACAAAAAAAGGAACTGTAATAAAAACAGTTCTCTTTTTTTATTTTAAAAAGCTTTTAATTCTTTAATCTCTTCACCTTGTGTGAAATTGCAATAATATTTAAAACCTTGCTCAGATAATTTATTTAACAATTTTCCAAATTTATTTGGCATTTCAAAAAGTGTTGTATCATACTCACCTTTTAAAGTTTTTGCAAATTTCATAGCTTCAACAAATTTATTATTATCATAAATGATTGCTATTTTTTTGTTTTGACCTTCCAAAGCATATTCTTTTGCGTTTAAAATCGAATAAATTCTTTCAAAACCAATTGAAAATCCAACAGCAGGAACAGATGAGCCAGTAAACTTTTCAACAAGGTTATCATATCTGCCACCACCACCAATTGAACATGAATATTCTTCACTTTGAATTTCAAAAACAGCACCGGTATAATATCCTTGACCACGAACAAGTGAAATATCAAATTCTATGCCATATTTTCCTTCTGCCAAAGTTTTTACACTTTCAATAATATATTTGAGTTGTTCAACTTCTGGCATTTCTCCACAAATTTCAGTTAATTTATCAACATCAATAGGCAAACTATTTACTAATGAACAAAGTTTTTCAATAGCTTTATTATCAAAACCTTTTTCAGTTAACTCTGATTTAATACCATCAGCGCCAATTTTATCCATTTTATCAAAAGTAATACAAGCAGAATCAAGTTGTTCTTGTAAAAAGCCAAAAGATAAAAGCATTTGCTTTAAAATTCTTCTATCATTTATTCTTATTTTAAATTTTGATAAACCAATATTTAATAATGCAGTTGCAGTAGTATCAATAAGTTCAACTTCGCAGTTTGGATTATCTGAGCCTAAAATATCAATATCACATTGAACAAACTCTCTATCTCTACCCTTTTGAGGTCTTTCAGCTCTATAAACCCTATCTATTTGAATACATTTAAAAACACTTGGCAAAACGGCTTTATTATTTGAATAAAATCTTGTTAAAGGCAAAGTTAAATCATATCTTAGCCCTAAATCAGCAAGATTATTATAATCTTTACTTTCTAGAGCAGAGGTGAATTTATCGCCTCTTTTTAAAATTTTAAAGATAAGGTTTAAGTTATCTCCTCCATCACTTTTATCAAGATTTTCAGCATCTTCAATTATAGGAGTATAAATTCTTGTATAGCCTTGAGATTTGTATGTTTGCAAAATTTTTGCTTGTAAATAATCTCTAAGTTCTGCTTGCTTTGGTAAATAATCGTTAGTTCCTTTTACTGGTGTAATTTTCATAATTTTCCCTTTTATAAATTAAATATGCTGTATTTTAACACATTTAATGTTAATATTCAACTAAGTTTTAACAATTATGTTTATTATTTCTTGTCTTATTTTTATATAAAAAATTTGTCTTATTTTGATTTTTTAGGCATAATTTTGTAAAAATTCCCATTTTATGTATATTTTTTAATAAAAATTCTACTTTTTGTAGAGTTTGTTTTTTTGGTTTTTTGTGTTTTTTTGAAAATTTATAAAAAACAAAACCAACTTAAAAAGATTAAAGCAAAAGAGTTTTTAACCATTAAAAACACTAATAAATAAAACTAAATAAACAATTTATCAAAAGCTTTTTTTGCTTGCTAAAAAAACCAACAAATTATAAAATATAAACATACTTTCTTTAAGGAAATTTAAAAAAATGAATATACCCGCCATTATTTTTATATCAGCAGTTTTGTTTTTTATGCTTGTATCC
>JAZUAI010000060.1:0-21777 GCA_045637945.1 Clostridia bacterium | reverse complement strand
AAATTAAAAAACTTTTTATTCTATGCCTTAATGTTTTTAAACAAACAAAACTGTTTTTAGAAAGTTTTAAAAATATTGATATAAAAATATTAGAAAAAAAAGAGATCTTTGTTCAACTTCTAAAACCCGCAAACAAATATCCTAATATTTTATTTGAAATTAAAGAAAATAAAAAAATGAAATTTAGACAACTTATAAATATTAGTTTTAATAAAACAAGAGCAAAGCACTATTTTTTTAGCGGTTTATTTATATTTTTTTGCAGTTTTATAGTTAAATATAATTTTTATTATGTTTTTATGAGTTCTATTTTGTTTTTGTTTACAATTTTCTGCTTTACCAAAAAGCAAGAGCCAATCAATAACAAATATTTTTTTAAAAAATAAAAACGCCTTAAAATAAAGCGTTTTTATTGTTTATTTATTATTTACCTAAAACATGGTTTTGATTTTTTGGATTGAATTTATAAATTATAACTTTTCTGCCAATAACACCTACAACTTCACATTTTAATGCTTCTTGTATTTGGTTTGCTATTTCTTTTGCCGAATTATCGCAATTTTGCAAAATATTTATTTTAATAAGTTCTCTTGCAGTTAAAGCTTGGTTTATACCTTCAATACAACTTTGGCTCAAACCTTCCTTACCTACTTGGTATACTGGAGATTGAGTTGCAATTACTCTTTTTAAATATGCTCTATCTTTTGAAGAAATCATACAAAAATCCTTTTACTATTATTTTTAATATATTGTAGTTTAAAACTAAATAAATTTCAATATGCAAATAAAAAATTATTCAACAAACTCAAAATCTACTTTGCCAATTTTAATTGTATCGCCATCTTTTACGCCTTTTGCCCTTAACATATCAATTACACCATCGTTTTTAAGTCTTTTCCAGAAATAAGATAATGATTCATAATCGTTAACAACAATTCCTCTGGCAATATTTTCAATAAAGCCACCACTGATTTCATAAGTGTCTTTATCAATTTTTTCAATATTGATACCTGTTTTATCTTTTTTATCAAAACCAAACTCTTCAACATCAACAGGAACTTGTGCTGGAAGTTTTTCCAACTCCTTCCAAATATTTTTAATTAAGTCTTCAATATTTTCACGACATAAAGCAGAAATGCAAATTACTTTGTGCTTTTTGTTTATCATATGATTAAATTTTTCAACAGCAAAATAATCTCTTATTTTATCAATTTTATTTAAAACAATAATTTGAGGTAATGAAGCCAATACTTTATTAAACTTTTCAAGTTCTTTGTTAATAACTTTATAGTCATTAAAAGGATCTCTTCCATCTGCTGAAGAAATATCAATAACATGAACAAGCATTCTTGTTCTTTCAATATGTTTTAAAAATTCATGACCCAAACCTTGACCTTCACTTGCCCCTTCAATCAAACCAGGAATATCAGCAACAACAAAGCTATGTTCATAATACTTAACAACACCCAAGTTTGGAGTTAAAGTTGTAAAGTGGTAATTTGCAATTTTAGGTCTTGCATTTGAAACAACTGAAAGCAATGTGCTTTTCCCTACATTAGGGAAACCAATTAAACCAACGTCAGCAAGAGTTTTTAACTCTAAAACAACAGAGTGCTCTTTTGTTACTTCCCCCGTTTGTGAAAAGTGAGGAGCTTGTCTTGTTGGTGATTTAAAGAAAGCATTACCCTTTCCACCTTCTCCACCTTTTAATAAAACATAGTCTTTATCCAAGTAAAAAAGGTCTGCAATAACTTTTCCGGTTTCAAAATCTTTAATAATAGTGCCTTGTGGAACAGTTATAATTAAGTCTTGACCACTTTTACCGTTTTTATTGTTCTTTTGGCCTTGCTCGCCATTTTCGGCCTTAAAATGGGTGCTATATTTAAAAGATACCAAATTATTGATATCTCTACTTGCTCTAAATATAACATCGCCACCTTTTCCACCATTGCCACCATTTGGACCACCGTTGGCAATTCCTTTTTCTCTTCTAAATGAAATAGCGCCTTTTCCACCGTTACCGGCTTTAATAAAAATTCTTGCTGTATCAACAAACATTTTTCTTTTTTCCTTTTTTATTTTAGTTACAATCTTAAACAATTCGTTTAAAAAAATCAAACAAAGTTTATAAAAATTTTTTCAACAATCATTATAATATAAAACTAAAAAAAATTAAACTAAATATCAATAGTTTAATTTTTTAAAATTTATTTTTTATAAGCACAAAATTTTTTTAGTTCGCAATCTTTGCAGCATGGATTTTGTGATTTACAAACATATCTTCCAAACAAAACTAAAAAGTGATGGAACCTCGCCCACTTATCTTTTTCTACTGCTTTTTGTAAAGCCATCTCACACTCAAGTGGATTTTTTGCTTTTGCAATTCCTAGCCTATTTGAAACTCTAAAAACATGTGTATCAACTGCAATTGCCTGCTTTGAAAAACCAACAGCCATAACAACATTTGCTGTTTTTCTTCCAACCCCAGCAAGAGAGGTTAAATCTTCAAATTCACTTGGAACTACCCCATCAAATTTTTCAACAACATCTTTTGCCATATTTATTAAATTTTTTGCCTTGTTTTTGTAAAAACCACAAGAATAAATTTGTTTTTCAAGTTCTTCTTGATTTGCATTTGCAAGACTTTGAACTGTTGGATAAATTTTAAATAAATCTTTTGTTATTATATTTACTCGCTTATCTGTGCATCTAGCAGATAAAATAACTGCAACAATAAGTTCATAATTATTATTAAAATTTAATTCGCACTCTGCATCCCCAAACCTTTGGTATAATAAATCATAAATATCATTTGTAATGTTCATAAAAATATTCTCTTTTATCTTTTTATAAGTTTATTATATCACATAAATCTAATTTTAAAAGTTGAAAAAGCAATTTTTGTTAAGAAGTTATATTTTTACATAATCATTATCACTTGAATAATAAATTCCTGCAAAAGTATAAAATTGTCTTCTTTTTACAATCTCTTTTGCAATAGGTAATGATTTTGTATCAATTTTTGCTGAAATGCCACAAGAAACAGAAATTTGTCTTGGAGTGCTTACAAACGAAGAATTAAAACCATAAGAAGCTAAAATATTTGAAAATTTCATTGTTTCACTTCTTGATCTAAAAACTACTAAAAAATAAGACATAGACCTTTCCTTTTAACACAAAAAGTATCCTCACTACAATATATTAATTTAAATAGTTTTTTGATTTTATTTTAAAGGATATAAAAATGAAAAAAAGTTTAATATATTTTGACAATGCCGCAACAAGCAATTTTAAACCAAGATGCGTAATAAAAACTTTTTTAAAAGCATTAAAAAACAGTGCAAATCCAGGAAGAAGTGGCCACAAACTAAGCATGCAAAACGCATTGGAAGTGTGGAAAACCCGAGAAAGAATATCTTGTCATTTTGGCGATATTAACCCTGAAAATGTGATTTTTACTAAAAATTGCACAGAAGCTTTAAATATTGCTTTACTTGGAACAATAAAAAAAGGAAAAAATGTAGTAACAACATGTTTTGAACATAATTCTATTTTAAGACCCTTAACTGAGTTAGCAAATAAAGAACTTATAACTTTAACAATTATTAAACCACAAAACAAAAAATATATCACATCTCTAGACATAGAAAAAAATTTAAGTAATAACACTTATTTAGTTTGCGTTGGTTCAATTTCAAATGTAACCGGAAATCAAAATGATATCTTTGAAATTGGGAAACTTTGTAATAAAAAAGGAATTTTGTTTTTAGTTGATAATGCTCAAGGATCTGGTCATATCAAATTAGATATGAAACTCAATCACATAAATTATTTAACATTTGCAGGACATAAAGGGTTTTTATCTCCTCAAGGCATTGGTGGTTTATGTATAAATACAAAACACATACCCTCTCCTATTATGTATGGAGGAACTGGTAGCGAATCTAATAATCTTTTTCAACCAACCACATTACCCGAAAGCCTAGAAAGTGGAACATTGCCTACGCAATCAATAATATCTTTAAAAAAAGGGGTTGAATATGTTGAAAAAAACTTTGTAAAACATGAAGCAAAAGTTGCAAAATTAACCTCTTATTTATTTAAACAACTAAAAATTATTGATGGAATAAAAATTTTTAGCTTACCAAACTTTAAAAGTGGCATAATATCATTTAATTATAAAAAATATGATTCTATTGAAATTAGCGAATACTTAAGCTCACAATACAACATAGCAACACGAGGAGGTTTACATTGCGCACCTCTAACCCATAAAAATTTTAATACTTTGCAAGAAGGCATGGTTAGAGTTAGTTTAAGTTTTAAAAATACAAAAAAAGAAATAAATACTCTTATAAAAGCATTAAAAAAATATAAAACTTGATTAGAAATAAAAAAACTAGTATTTTCCATAAAAATACTAGTTTTTTCTTGTTTTATTCAAAATTAAGCTTGAGGTGTAACAGGGTCAACAGATGCTGTTTGAACTGGTTTAATAAATGTTGCTTGATCTTTCATATTATCTAAAGCCAAAACAAACATATCATCACTACCTGCTAAATATTTATCTCCGTTTGCAGCAATTTGAACTGAACATCCAGTTGCAATAGCATCTTTTCCATTGTTTACTCTTATATTTTCTTCAGGAATTCCAACTGTTGGGCCTTCAATTTTTGTTTGTGTTCCAGGAATTGCTTTTCCATCTTCACCAATATTGCATTCCATACCATCTTGAGTTAAGAAAACTTCACCATTTTTATTTATGTCGTATTTTAACGAATTTGTTAATACAGCCATTGGAGAGATTTGTTCTCCATCAACAGCTTCAACCATAAGAGATGCTGATTGACATACTGTTCCTTGGTTTTGGTTTGATGTAGCAATACTTGATTTTAAGATTTTTGCAATTTGAACTGGATCAGCTTGAACAAAAGCACTTGTTGGCATTGAAATTGCATTTAAAGACTCTCTTGTTCTTCCATTAGATTCAAACTCTTTATGTTTTGCAAGTTTTTGATAGATAAGAAGTGTTGTATCACCTACTACGATTGTTGAAGAAGACACTTCCCCAATATTGTTTTTATGGTTAATAATAACTACTGGAGTTTTATCTTTATATCCTTCTGTAAAGTCTGAAACAAATTCTTCCATCAATTCTCTTGGAAAATCTCTTAATTGCTCATTACCAATTGTTCTACTAAAAAGTTTTGGAATATAAGGCATAATTCCTTGAGCAAGAACTTCGCCTTTTGACATACCAGACAAACCACAATCTACGCCAGAAGTTGTAAAAAATTCACTTTTATGACCTGCTTTTTTATAAATGCTTTGAATATCTGGATTTTTAATTTTTGCAAGAGCTTCTTTTGTTAAAGGAACAATATTTGCTTTTGCTGGTTTTACAGATGAAAGTTTTTCTTTAATACCCATTTTTTAAATTCTCCTATGGATAAATTATAATACACCCCTTATAAAAAGTCAATATAACCCTCTTTTTGTTGTTCAAAACAACAAAAAAAAGACTAACAAATATGTTAGCCTTTTTTTATTTAATCAAGAATTATTTTCTTGGGTTTTTAATGTTTGCTTGTGCAGCAGCAAGTCTTGCAATTGGAACTCTGTATGGTGAGCAAGAAACATATGTTAAACCAATTCTATGACAGAAATCAATTGAAGAAGGATCTCCACCATGTTCGCCACAAATACCAAGTTTGATATTTGGTCTTGTTTGTTTACCACGTTCAACAGCCATTTCCATAAGTTTACCAACACCATTTTGGTCAAGTCTTGCAAATGGGTCTGATTCATAAATCTTCTTTTCATAGTAAGAAGTTAAGAATTTACCAGCATCGTCACGGCTGAAACCAAATGTCATTTGTGTTAAGTCGTTTGTACCAAATGAGAAATATTCTGCTTCTTTAGCAATTTCGTCTGCAAGAACAGCAGCACGAGGAATTTCAATCATTGTTCCAACTTTGTATTCCATTTTAACACCTGAAGCTTTAATAAGTTCATCAGCAGTGTCACAAACTAATTTTTTAACATAAGCAAGTTCTTTAACTTCGCCTACAAGTGGAATCATAATTTCTGGAACAGTATTCCAATCTGGATGTTTTTTAGTTGTTGCGATAGCAGCTTTAATAACAGCCTTTGTTTGCATAACAGCAATTTCTGGGAATGTTACAGCAAGTCTGCAACCACGGTGACCCATCATTGGGTTAAATTCGTGAAGAGAAGCAATAATTTGTTTTACTTCTTCAACTGTTTTGCCTTGAGTATCAGCTAATGCTTTAATATCAGCTTCGTCAGTAGGAACAAATTCGTGTAGAGGTGGATCTAAGAATCTGATATTAACAGGAGCGCCTTCCAATGCTTCATACAATTTTTCGAAATCGCCTTGTTGCATTGGTTCTAATTTTGCAAGAGCTTTTTCTCTTTGTTCAACAGTGTCAGCACAAATCATTTCTCTAATAGCAGCAATTCTGTCTGGTTCAAAGAACATGTGTTCTGTTCTGCAAAGACCAATACCTTCAGCGCCAAAGCTTCTTGCTTGTTTAGCATCTGCAGGAGTATCAGCATTTGTTCTTACTGCCATTGCTTTATATTTGTTTGCCCATTCCATAATTCTGCCAAATTCACCATCGTTAGTGTTAGCTGGAATAGTTTTAATTTCTTCACCATAAACTTTACCAGTAGAACCATCAAGAGAAATAATATCTCCTTCTTTATATACTCTACCGCCAAGTGTGAATTGTTTGTTTTCTTCGTCCATTTTGATATCGCCACAACCAGATACGCAGCAAGTTCCCATACCACGAGCAACAACAGCTGCGTGAGATGTCATACCACCACGAACAGTTAAGATACCTTGTGAATAATGCATACCTTCGATATCTTCTGGTGAAGTTTCAAGTCTAACTAAGATAACTTTTTCTTTGTTTTTGCCATGTTCAACAGCATCTTCTGCTGTGAAGTAAATAGCACCACATGCAGCACCAGGAGAAGCTGCAAGAGCTTGTGCAACAGGAGTTGCTTTTTTAAGAGCTGCTGGATCAAATTGTGGGTGCAATAATGAATCTAAGCTCTTTGGATCAATTTGCATAATAGCTTCTTGTTCAGTAATCATTTTTTCATCAACTAAATCACAAGCAATTTTGATAGCAGCTCTAGCTGTTCTCTTACCATTTCTTGTTTGAAGCATATACAATTTTTTGTCTTCAATTGTAAATTCCATATCTTGCATATCTCTGTAGTGATTTTCCAAAGTTTTGCAGATTTCTTGGAATTGTTCATAAACTTCAGGCATAACTTCTTGCATTTTTGCAATAGGCATTGGAGTTCTTACACCAGCAACAACGTCTTCGCCTTGTGCATTCATCAAGAATTCACCCATTAATTTCTTTTCACCGGTTGCAGGGTCACGAGTGAAAGCAACACGTGTACCTGATGTTTCGCCCATGTTACCAAAAGCCATCATTTGAACGTTAACAGCAGTTCCCCAGCTGTAAGGAATGTCGTTTTGCATTCTGTAATAGTTTGCTCTTGGGTTGTCCCATGAACGGAAAACAGCTTTAATAGCACCCATAAGTTGTTCTTTTGGATCATTTGGGAATTCTGAACCAATTTTTGCTTTGTATTCTGCTTTAAATTGGTTAGCAAGTTCAGCCAAATCTTCTGCTGTTAAGTCAACGTCTTGTGTAACGCCTTTCTTTTCTTTCATTTCGTCAATGAGTTGTTCAAAATATTTTTTACCAACTTCCATAACAACGTCACTGTACATTTGGATAAATCTTCTGTAGCAGTCCCATGCCCATCTTGGATTACCAGATTTTTTAGCAATAACATTAACTACTTCTTCATTTAAACCAAGGTTCAAAATTGTATCCATCATACCAGGCATTGAAGCTCTAGCACCACTTCTTACAGATACAAGCAATGGATTTTCTTTATCACCAAATTTTTTGCCAGTGATTTCTTCCATTTTGCCGATGTATTCCATAATTTGTGATTGGATTTCATCATTGATTTGCCTACCATCTTCGTAGTATTGAGTGCAAGCTTCTGTTGAGATTGTAAAGCCTTGTGGAACAGGAAGACCTAAGTTAGTCATTTCTGCTAAGTTAGCACCTTTTCCGCCAAGTATTTCTCTCATTTTAGCATTGCCTTCGCTAAATAAATATAAATACTTTTTTGCCATACTTAAATAAACGCTCCTTAATTATTTTTTTGACGCTAAAATTTTATAACATAAATAGAAATAAAGCAAGACTTTTTTAAAAAAAAATTAAACAAGTTTTTTATACACATTTTTTACACATAAATTATGTATTTAATTACTTATTATAATATTATCTTTATATATAGAAGACTCTAAAAAAATAGCAAAAACAAAAAAAGACAAGAGAAATTTTTCTTGTCTTTTTAAACATTTAAAGTAATAAAGAATTTATTCTTATTTCATATTTTGTTGATAAATTATTTATTAAAAAGTTTAGCGTTTTATCCAAAATTAAACTTGAAAATTTAACTGTTAAAAGCTTTTGATAATCACAATCTGATAGTATTTTTAAAGCAGAAAAAACAGCTTTTTCAATTTGAATACTATCAATTTTTTTACAGACAGAGCAAAGAACTTCTCCCCTATTTAAGTCAAAATAAATATCTGACACAAGAGGAGTTTTACAACTAAAACACCTATTTAAATTTAAACTAAAGCCCTCATATTTTAATAAATTTAATACAAATTTTGACAACACAAGTCTGCAATCAATATTTCCATAACTCATTTGTTGTAAACATTTTAAGCTATCAATAAAAATCTCTACATATTCTTGGTTTTCTGCACAAATTTTATCAATAATTTCTAAAACACAAAAAGCATAACTAAACTTGTCAATATCTAAAGTTAAATCATAAAAATTTTCAATTTCATTTACACCAGTTAAAACATAACCAGCTTTACTTGACACTAGTTCAAAATCTGCAAAACAAAAACTTTGACAAAAAGCTTTTAGCCTTGACGAATTTTTTTTAACTCCCCTAGCTTTTACAAGAATTTTACCTTTTTCAAGAGTTAAAATTGTTATTAGTTTATCACTATCTTTATAATCTTTTGCTTTTAAAACAATACCTTTAACTTTTGTGTCCACTTATGCTTTCTTCTTTAAAATTATAGTGTCATAGCCTCTTCAACACATGCACTTTGCGTTTTATCATCAACAGGGCAAACTAAATCAAACACCTCTTTTGGAGCTGCCATATAAGTTGCCAATTTGTCATAACCAGAATTTCCTGTTAAGTCATACAATTTGTTACAAACTGCTGCCAATTTTAAATTAGGGCCATTATTTTCTTCTATCATATTTCACCTCACGGGTCTATTTGATATTAGACTGTGCATTTTTTTGAGATTTATTCTTATTTAAATCTCACTTATATTATACCCTAATGAGTTTAGAAACTCCAAATTATTTTTCCAATTTGGTTTAACTTTTATAAATATGTTCAAATTGACCTTTTTTTGAACAATTTTTTGTATGCTAACTCTAGCACTGTGACCAATCTTTTTAAGCATACTTCCTTGTTTTCCTAAAATGATTGCCTTATGGCTATCTTTGTCACACACAATATCTGCGTCAATATTTATAATATTTTCCTCTTCTTCAAAATTCCATACACTAACAGCAATACCGTGAGGAATTTCTTTATCAAGGTTATATAAAGCTTTTTCTCTTATAACTTCTGCAACAATAAATTTTAAAGGTTTATCTGTATACATATCTTCTTCATAATATCTTTCAGATTCATCAACCTCAGGTAAAAATTTTTTAACAACATCAACTATTGTTGCTACATTCCTGTTTTTCAAACTTGAAAGAGGGACTACCTCACATTTATCTACAAGAGGCATAAACTTTGATAAAGTTTCAAAAACAACCTTATCATCAACCAAATCTATTTTTGTAAGCGCCACCACTACAGGAACTTTGTTTTTGTAATATTTTTCAATCAAATCGGTTTCTTGTTTTGTTATACCCTTTGTTATATCAACAGCCAAAATTACAGCACAAACATCTGTAACTGCACCTTTTATGCTTTTTTGCATATAATCATCTAAACCATTATGCGTTTGATTTATACCTGGTGTATCAACAAACACTATTTGACAATCATCGGTATTGTATATCCCCAAAATATTATTTCTTGTTGTTTGAGGTTTTGGAGATACAATTGAAACCTTTTCATTTATAATTGCATTTGTTAAACTGCTTTTTCCTGCATTAGGTTTGCCTATAATAGCAACAAAGCCACATTTAATTTTCATTTAAAAATCCCTTGTAATTTTATATTTTTTTAAAACAGTTTCTTCTAAAGCACGCATAATTTTTTTATCATCTTCTTCCATATGATCAAAGCCAAGTAAATGCAAAAAGCCATGAACTATTAAATAACAAACTTCCCTTTCAAAAGAATGTCCATATTCTGTTGCATGTTCTCTTGCTACATCTTCACAAATTATAATATCCCCAATCATTAAAAGTTTTGTAGCTGGATCTATATCTTCTTTAAAATCTTTTAATTTTACTCTTTGCATAGGTTTTAAATTTAAAGTTGGAAAAGACAAAACATCCGTTTCAACATTTTTGTTGCGATGTTCTTTATTAAGCTCTTTAATTTTTGCTTTGTCTACAAAACTTATATCAACTTGAATCTTTCTTTGATTAAACCTTGAATATTTGTTTGCTGTTTTTATTAGTTTGCCTATTAACTTTTTAAAGTTTTTTGATAATGCATAATCATTGATTTCAACTTTCATATATTTTACCTTTACTAAAACCAAATATCAGCCTTTAAATAAGTAGTTACAAAAAATACATTTTCTTCTTTTGTAATCGTATTAAAGACTTTCATTTCCTTTTCTACATTTTTTGACAAATCATTATACAATATTTTTTTATTTTGTTCAATTATATTTTCTTTAACTTTATCAAAAGGAATATATACTTGCTTTTTTACCAATTCATAGTAAACAGTTTTTACTCTTTTTATAGGTAAAATAAAATTATTAAATACATAATTTGAGTTTTGCTCTATTTCATAATTTTCAAAATTTGAAACAAAATTATTATTAAACTCTTTGTTAAAAATCTTTAAATAGTTTACTTCTTGTTTTTCTCCTGACCTAACAAGCTCAAAATGATTTTCAGTATATTGGGTTGTATATGAAAGCTCTACATAAGCTTTTATCCTTGCTAAAGCTTCAACTTTAAGTTGTGTTCCATCTTTATAATCAATGTATGGCAAAACAATGCTTTCACCCTTTTTTACTGTCTGCCCTTTGCTTACAACTAAAGTTCCTGAAAGTAATTCAACTTCTTCAATTATGCAGTCAAAAGGAGCTACTAAAGGCTTAAAATCATATATTTCCGCACTATTATCAATCTTTTCATTGATATTTAAAATCATTGTATTGCCCCTTAAAATAGCCGAAGCAAAACTGATTTTATTGATATTTGTTTTTAAAACTAACTCTATGTTTTTTAAATCATAAGTTGATTTTGGTTTAAATACGGTTATGTTGTTATCGTTTAATACCTTTATAACTTCTTGTTTTTTAATGTTTTGCAAGCCTACAATTTCTATTTTATAAACCATATTGCAAGAAAAAACCAAGCATACACAAATAAAAATTATGCAAATTGTAAAAGCTAAATTTCGTTTTACAGCACTTGTTGAAGATAGTATAGGAGTTTCGCTTTTTACATTTTTTTCATAATGAAATTTTAAGCACAAATCATTAAAAATATTTTCTGCTTGCTTTTTTATTGTGATATTAAAGTTTTTATATGATAATTTTTCAAGTTCAAAAACTTCAATATTCTCTTCCCCTAATCTTTTTAAAAACTTTTTAAAATTTAAACCTTTTATATTAAAAGTTATTTTTTCATCTTTTAATATCACTTACAAACCCTTTTAAGAAATTTCTGTGCTAAAAATGTTTCCTACAATAGTTATATCTTCTAAATTCATCTCTTTTATTTTAAGATTTTCTCCTGTAACTTTTACTATACCTCTACTTAACTTTATTGATATTTCACTGTTTTCAAAAGAAATAATATTTTTGAAACCCTCTATATAAACAGACTGATTACAAAAATTTATAACTCTAAAACCATTATTTAAAATGTTAAAAGGCAAGCCTGTTTTTTTAGCAATATCTTCAAAAAAATCAAACATAATTTATAATTAAACATATGCTTTTATTAGTTAAAATAGAATTTTCAAACAAAATACGCTTTTTTATTTGAAAATTTAACAAAATAAAGATATATTAAGTATTATATTAAGATAATTTAGGAGATAAAAATGGGATATTTTTTTATGTTTTTTGCTCTATTTTGGGGTGGACTTCCTTCATTTATTGTTATACCTCAAATTATTATAGGTGAAGCACCTTTAGAAACCTTGCCTTTTATTTTAATATTCACAGTTATTGGAACTGGTATGTTTATATTTGGTTTAAAAAGCGTTTTAAAAGATAGAAGACTTAAAAAACTTGCAAAAACAGGAAAAGATGCAACAGGAACTTTTGTTACTTATACTTTAACACACACCACAAACGGTGTTCCTTACTTTAAAGTTGTGTTCACTTATGAAAATGATAAAGGTGAAATTGTTGAAGCACATACAGCTGGCAAATATCGCACAGAAGAAGCTGAATATTATTCACATGTTGGCAAATTTCAAATTAAATATGATAATAAAGATGCCGTAATTGTTCAAAAAGTTGATTATAAATATTTGAACGATTTTCAATTATTAAAAATGCAGCAAAGCGGCGCTTATTTTCAAACACATTATGATAACCCTCGTTACCCAAAATCTGCACAAGCAGCTTATGGTATACAACAACAAAAAGAAGTTTTTTACAAATGTGATTATTGTGGATGCTCTCAAGCAAAACCTGGAAAATGTCAATATTGTGGAGCAAATGTTCATAAAAAACATACAAAATAAAATATTTAAAATAAAAAAAGTAGGTCTTTTATAACCTACTTTTTATTTTTATATTTATCTTTTTCTTGCTGCGCCACATCTTTTGCAAGAAGTCTCACCTGGTTTTATGATACATCCACAGTAATCACACTTATTTTCTTTTGGAGTTGGGGCAACACCAGCTGCAGCAGCTGCTGGATTTCCAGAGTTTGCAATTTCTTCAGCTTTTTGATTTTTTACTCTCTTTACAGCCAAAACAATACCAATTGTTATAATTGTAACACCAATACATGTAAATATAACCCCAGTTATTACTTGTTGAGGTGGATTTTCTATTCTTTCACATAAATCTTTATATTGATAGTCATGCTCTAGCGTTGTATGTTCATAATCCATATTTACAGAGTCAATAGCAGATAAAGTATCTCTTGTATTTATTGCAATAGGAAAAGAATCTCCACTATCTATAGGATAAAGATCATAAGGATCTCCATTGCCTATTGGATCTTCATGAGTTGATGGATCATGTTTATATATATGGAAAGTATAATGCTCATTGTTATCTGCTTGACCATAATAATGTAATCCTATTTGAAACCAATAAGTAATATAGTAAGCATCATAATCTTCATCATACCAAATATCTTTTACTGTTGCATCAATTTGTAATGATGTATCTTCTTTTGCATCAGTAATTAATTTTTGATAATATACAAAATCTGATTCAATTAAACCTTTTTTTCTTTTCAAAGCTTCAATATCTACTGGAAAAGCAAAACACATAATACCTATAAAAATAAAAAACATTGCAAAAGCAATAAATGGGGCTAAAAAACTACCTCTTGAATGAACATGAACATGTGTTCCGTGGTGATAATGGCGAGGACCTCTTCCCCAAGAGCTTCCACCTCCACCCCAAGATGAACGACTACTGCTACTACGGCTTGATGAACCAAAATGTCCACCGCCGCCACTTCTGCTACGACTTCCTGATGGCATAAACTTTTCTCCCTTTAAAATTATGAATATATTATAAAAATTTAATAAATTTATGTCAATTTATAAAAGATAAATAAAGAAATTTTATTTAGTTTTTAAATAAAAATAAAAAAAGCAACCTTATTTAAAGTTGCTTTTTATTTTTTAATTATTTCTTTTTTGCTGGTTTTTCTTCAACAATGCTTACATATTTTCTTGTGCCACGTTTTGTTTCAAACTTAACAACACCATTTTTTAATGCAAACAATGTATAATCTTTGCCTAAGCCAACATTTTCGCCAGGATAGAATTTTGTTCCTCTTTGACGAACTAAAATGTTTCCAGCTAAAACACTTTGACCATCGCTTCTTTTAACTCCAAGTCTTTTTGCTTGGCTATCGCGACCGTTTTTAGTGCTACCACCGCCCTTTTTATGAGCGAACAATTGCAATATAATAAACATTTACTTAACCTCCAATTCTACAAAATCAGAATAACCTTCTCTTAAATCACTAATGCCACAAAGCATTGTGTTTAAGATGACACTAACATCATGTCTTTGAGTTTGAGAAATGTTGCTTGGAACTTCAAAAGATAAGTAACCTCTGTCTTCGTTTCTTTCAAGGTCAAGGTTTACACCTGCTACCATAAGAACACCTAAAACAGCTGTTTGAACAATGCTTGACAATGCACTGCACACAATATCTTCACCACTTACACCATAGTTTGTATGGCCATCACAAACAACTTTTACTATTTCTCCATTTTTTTTAGTAATCGAAACATTTGTCATTTATATTAAACCTGTTTGATTGATAATATTTTTACTCTTGTAAATGGTTGTCTGTGACCTTGTTTTTTTCTTTCGTTCTTTTTTGCTTTGTATTTAAAAACAACGATTTTGCTGTCTTTGCCATGAGCAATAACTTCTGCTTCACATACAACGTCTTTTAAAGATGGTTTGCCAGTTTTGATTTTTTTATCATCTGAGAACAATAAAACATCAAAATTTACTTTATCGCCAATAGCGTTGTTAAGTTTTTCAACGTCAATGCTTTGACCTTCAGTAACTTTATATTGTTTTCCACCACTGCAAATAACTGCGTACATAATATTTCCTCCTTACCTCCAGACTCGCTAAACAAAGGTGGCTATCCTTTTTAAAAAAATAAAAAGGGCTTCTTTGAACAAATTTACCCAATTTAAGCGGTTAACATAAAAATAGCATAATCTTAAACTATTGTCAACATTATTTTAAAAAATACCTTGTTTAATTTAATGTTTATCTTTAAGATTATGCTATTTGATTTTTATAAATAAAAACACTATTGTTGAATTGCTGCTTCTGGTTGAATTGTATAAAAACTTTTATTCATTACAGAAACAATATAATCAGCAGTTTCTGTTCCCCTTGCTGCAATATCTAATGCCCAAGGAATAACATTAGGACTTTCAGCTTTAATTTCTGCAATAGCTTCTCTTGCATTTTCAACAGTTTGATATCCTTCACATACATTTTGACCTCTTACAAAACCTTGTGATGTAAATACCAATGTTTCATCTTCACAGCCAGCTTTAATTTTATCTAATTGAGAGTATGTAAGTTCAACTTTATCAGGATCTTGACCTTTGCTTAAAGCAGCTTGTTGAGATCTTTGTGATAATGCTAAAGAACATTCATAAACAGTTGAAACATATGAGCAACAATTTTCAATATAATCTTGATCATAGTTAGTATTATTTCCTAAGATACCTGCAGCATTTCCAAGTTGCATTTGTTCTTGGTTAAAATTTCCTTTACTTGCCAAATCACAACCTTGTTTTATAAAAGTGCAATATTCTTCAAATGTGCATTTTTGATATTTAGCCATTGTTGTGTAATTGTTTTGTAACTTTTCCCCACCATTTGATAAGTAATGTGAATAAGTATTTACCATATAAGAAGTAAATAATTTTTGCATAACTTCATTATAAATTGGATCTCCTGCTGCAAAATATTGTTGCTGAGGTTGATTATCTTGTTTATCTTTTTTACCAAAACCAAAAAATCCCATTTGTTTCCTCCAAGTTTTTTGTTTTTACACAAATTTTTATTGTAATAAATGTAACATATTTTGCCTTAAAAATCAATGTCTAAAATGCCGAAAAAATAAAACGAATAATTTTTAAAAAATTTCTCAAACTATTTTTAGGAGAATAAAATTATGCCAAAATCACAAAAAGAAATGAATTCTAATTTAATTATTGCAATTTTTAAAAATTTGGAAACAGCAAAACAGGCAATAAACAATGTTATTGAAAAAATAACAGATAGTAAATTAAAAAGAGAGTTAAAAGCTCAATTTAAAGATTATGATGAACTAAGTGAAACTTGTGAAGATTTAGCAAAAGTTTATGAAATTGAACTTGTTAACAATAATTTATTACAAAAAATTAAAATGTGGTTTAATGTAAATATGGCAACAATGATGGATAAATCAAACAGAAAAATAGCAAGCATCAATATTGTTGGATCTACAATGGGCATTTTAGACCTTATGGCAATATTATCTGAAAGTAAAAGGTGCAAAAAAGAACTTTATAACCTAGGCAAAACCGTTTTAAGTTTGGAAGAAAGAAATATTGAAAAACTAAAACCCTTTATTTTAATTGAAAACGAAAAACAAAAAGATGATCTTGTTGAAACCCACAACAATAACAATAACCATAACAAATCAAAAAAACATACAAAGGCAAAAAATAATAAAAACCACAACAAACCTAAAAGCGAAAGTTTAAAATATGTTGAATAAAAAAAAGGAAGAAAGTCTCTTCCTTTTTTTATTTGAATATATTAAAAATTTTTAAGTAAATCACTAAGCTGTAGGTGCATCATCAATTTGAGTTGTAACTACTTGTGCAGCTTGTTGTTTTAACATTTCTTGTTGAGCAATGTCTATGCTTACTTCGGGTGTTGTAACTTCAATTTGAGGTTGAAAATCTGTTTGAGCGTTTACAGTTACATTGTTAACATCAGCTACCCTTTCTTGCGAACAAGCAACAGAATCTAAAACAGTCGTTGTAACGAATTCACCAAAAGCAGATATTGTTTCGTCGCTCAAATTATATGTTTCTGCTTTAAAAGAGTTTTTAAGTTGTTCAATTACAGCTAATTGCTCTTCTGTAGGCTTTGCAGTTGTTGTAAATATTTTATCTTGATCAATGTTTGAATATTCACCAGAACTAGCAACCGAACAAAAATTTCTTAAAACTTCTTGATATACAGGAGAAATAACAAAACCATTTTTTTGCATTTCATCTAAAAAGACTTCTACGCCCTTTCCATTACCTTTTATAGATTGTGGTTCAAGATCTTCTTTTGCTCCAGTTCTTTCAGCAATACATCTAAGAATTGCTTCAAAACTATGTTCTCCTGTTAATTGACTTGCAATGCCTGGTATTTCTTTAGGATTTGAAAGTAAATTATTATCTCTTAATAAATTACACAATGAAACAGCCCTATTTACATTTGTTAAAAGTTCTTCATCCTCATGAAAGTATGTAAAACTATGTGTACCAACTTTAAGACCTTCTTTTTCAACCAAACTACCAAATTGGCGTGAACTCTCTTCATCTTGCCAACTCCACATACCAACATCTTCAGCACGATAACCTAGTTGAGTTAAAAAAGGTTGAGAATAACCTAAAACACTATCCCCTTCATAACCTAACACATTAACATTTGGATTTTGAGCTTTAATTTGCTCCACTTCATTAGCAGGACACAAAATCCATGAATTTTCAGTTAAATCTAAATTTCCTCTAGTAAAAGTATCCATTGGAGCTGCTCTACCAACTTTTTCATTTGGAATATCTTTAAAAGGAACCATTACAGAATATGGACAATCTTCCCAAGAGCCATACATATGAGATGAAACTTCATCGTTCATAGCAGTATGAACAGTATCTCTTCCTGAAGTATAAGAATAACTATATGAAACGCCATTTATAGTTATCTCTTTGGTGACTTGTGCGTTAGAATCTTTCGCTGTTCTAATTACGCTATCGGTAGGAGCATATTTTGTTTTGTGAACAGTTATTAAAGAATCTTTTGAAGAGTAATCTCTTGGATGAACAAAAATTGCTTTATCAGATTCTGTTAAAACAGGTGCAATACCATTTGTTTTTAAAATTTCAATAGCTTGTAAAGGTGTTATTCCTAGTTCTAAAATAGTTTTTGCACCTTCAGCAGTTCTTAATTGCTCTGACAAATCATTTATTTGGGCAGTAACACCAGAATCTTCTAATTCTTTTTGTATTCTAGCAATCTCAGCAAGTCTTGTAGCAGATAATTGACTTATTCTACCTGGCAAGCCCTCATATTCAGCAACTTTTTCTGTATATCTTTTATATTCTTGTCTTCTTGTTAAATGTTTTTGCAAAAAAGAAAAATTTTTTACAGGAACAGTTTCATATTCATGTTGAATTTGAAGCATACTTATTTGTCCATCAAGGTCAAATATTGGATTTAATGCTGCATCCCTTTGAGCAACAAGAGGTGTTAATGTTTTATTTATTTCTTCTAATCTTATTCTTCTTACATCATCAAACATAATAAAATTCCCTAATCAGTTATATATTTTACTTTTATATTGTATATTCCATTTAAATCTAAAGGATTTTTAAGCATTATGCCCATTTTTTTATAACATACAATTTCTTCAAAAGTTATTTCTTTTATGTTATCAAATATACAACCTAAAATATAATTTTCATCAGTAAAATGTAATTGTTTATAAGGGTTTGAAGAATTTTCTAATTTTTCAAAATCCTCAACTTCAATATTTTCATTATTTTGTTTACTAAAAATAAGCAGATACTCTAGTTCTCTATTATAAAAAACTTTAAAGTGAACAACAATTTCATCTTCTTTTTTTTCTGTTATAAAAGCACCTTTTAGATTTTTGTTAAAATCATTACGAAAGTTTATTGCGCTTTTCTTTAACAATTCAACAATTTTATTTGAACTTTCTTGACTAAACATTTAATAAAAAGTCTCCTTAAAATCTTTAAAGTTAGTTTTTGCAAGCAATAAATACTTGTGCAAGTTCATTGCTTAAAACTCTGTAGTTTATATCTTTTAAAGTCATTGCTTCTGTTTTGTTCAAATTAAATACTTTCCCGCTCTTTGTTTGTTTGTTAAGTTCATAAAATCTTACTTTTGAAATTGTTGTACTGCAATTTTCTTTGCCCAAAACAACTTTATCAAATTCAACAGAAGTAATTAAATTTAAGTTTTTATTTTCTTTAACTAAAGTGGTATATTCACTTTTTGCATTAAGATCATTAATTTTATATTTTAATTTTTGAAGTCTTGTAATAAACAATTGAGCATTACAAAATACGCCACTCAAAGTGTCAACATAATTTGCATTTGGTGCAAGTTCACTTGTGTTAAACACTGGAAAATCAAATTGATCAAATAATAATTGTTTGTTTATTTTTTCTTTTAATCTATCTTTGTTTTCTTGGCAGTCAATTGGTTGCAAAATAGCAATAGTATAATCTTCAAAATTTTCATAAATCATATTGCCAGATAAGTGAACAAGTTTATCGTCTTCTATTAAACAAACTTCGGCAATCTTATCTTTTTTATATCTTGCCCAAACTACACCTTGTGCTAAATAATTTAAAAGATTGTTTGATAAAATGCACTCTTCAAAGGTCTTTGTATCATAATTTCTAAACTCTAAGAAAGCTGCATAAAGTCTTTTCTTTTGCTTTTTAATTTCTTTTTCTAGTGTTTTTAAATACTTTCTTAAGTTACAATCTAAATAGGTTGTATCATCTTTAATTCTTGCAGGCTTACCTGTTTTAACGTTGATTAAAGATAAAGAGCAATCCATATTTATCTTTACACAAATTGTTCTTGTATCAAGGTCTATTATTTTTTCACCATTTTTGTTAAAACCAAAATCTTCTGTTAATTTATCTTTAACTTCTTCTAAATTTTGTTTTTTAACTTTACTAAATTGGTTAAGTTTTTCTTCAATAAATTTAACTTGCTTTTTATCTAAATTTGCAAGTAACAAACCTTTACAAATATCAATAAGTTCTTCTCTGCCACATTCGGCTAAAAGGTCTAAGAAATATTTGCCAACAGCAACTGTTTTTTTATCTAAAAACCAATTTCTTAGGTCTTTTATCATTTGCAACAAAAGGTCTTTATCTGCAAACATAGCAATAAGTCTTAAAGCCCACTTACTGCTTAATAATCTTTCACGGTATATTGCGACATCATAAACAACTTTGCTAAGTGCAGATAATGTGTTTTTATCAACATATCTAAAAAACTCTTTTAAATAAATAAATTGACTATCTGTATCTCTGCTTTTAAAAGTATCCATAACAAAAGTTAAAATTTTACCACTGATGCCAGTGTTGTCTAATTTGTTTTGTTCATAATATCTTTTTAATCTTGCGCCATATAATCTTTCTTGAATTTGAGTTACACTGCTATCAACATAAGCAACAAACTCTCCTTCTGAACCAAATTTTTTAAGAGAGTTAAAATTGCACTCTTTTTCAAGCAAGGCTTTTATTTTTGCTATATTGGTATTTTCATAAAGATATTTAAGTCTATCTTTAACTCTTCTATCTTCACTAATCAAAAGTAAAAGTTGAGTTGCTTTGTATTTTACATCTTCATCTTCATTTTGAAGAAGAGTTTCAATAATATTAAAACCTTCTTGAGTGTGTTTGAGTAAAGCAGTTTTGATCATTGCAGAGTTTGTAATTTCACCTTCAACATAACCTTGCAATAAAGCATTTAAGGTTTTAAGTGTGCTTTTGCTTGCATATTCAGTTAAGCCACTCTTGTTATCGCTTGATAATAATTGTGAAATAAAATTATCATCATCCCCTTCTTTTAAGAAAATATCTAAATACTCTTTTAAGGGTTCTTTATAATCAAACATTTTAGATTTTGCTTCAGCGTTAAAAATTGCTAAGAAAAATGGAACATACAATTCTTTTTCAATATTACAATAAAGTGTTATTTCAACAAATCTATCAAAGTATCTTTCGTTAATAGAATAAGATCTGCGTGTACTTTTGTATTTTGCATCACCTATTTGTTGCAAGAAAATACGATTTAAAAAAGCACATATTTGCTCAAAGCACTCTGCTTTTAATAATAACTCTATATATTTTTTTAACAAATCTTTATAGTCATTAAGTTGCAAAATTACTTCGCCAAATTCAGCTGCTTGATTTTCACCAATACCATTAGTTTTTAAATAATTAACAGCAGTTGCCACCAATGACTTTTCATCTCCTAGAGATAATAAAAAGTAATTGACCATTCGGTCGGAAATGTTTTGTGGCAAAAAACAATCAAAAAATTCAAAAGTATATTTTTTTAAATCTTCAATATTACGAACATATTTCATAGTAATAACTTTCCTTTTGTATTTAAATAAAGTTTAATCTAAGTTTTACATTTATAATTTTAATATTTTTTTTTATTTTTGTTAAATAATTTTTAATAATTGTTTTTAAAATTTGATACTTTTTTAGGGTAAAAAGTGCCTTTAAGTATAATTTATGGCTTTTAACACATATTTAAAAGGTGTTGAAGCGTTAAACCTTTCAAGAAGATTTAAAAATTCGCTTTCAGTAAATGTTGCTACTATATCTTTATTTTCATTTGAAATAGAAATTTGAATATAAGAAAAGTTATCTATATATTTGCAAACCCTATACATTGGTTCTTCTTGAGAAATTAAAAGTTGTTTTATTTTTACAATAAGTTCATCACTTTTG
>JAZUAI010000059.1:0-3440 GCA_045637945.1 Clostridia bacterium | reverse complement strand
CATTTTTTAAAATCATTTTTTAAAATCTTTTTTTTATTTTTTAAAAAGCCTTGTTTTTTTTAAAATATTTTTTATTTTTATTTTTTAAAAGGTTTTTAAATTTAAAAACAATTTTTATTCTTCCCCCTCAAGCATTTTTATAAGTTTGTTTTTTTCTTCATTTAACTCTTCATCAGTAAGAGATGAAAATCTGTTAGAGTTTAAATTTTCAAGTTCAATTAAAACTTTTATTGCCGTTGTATCTGGTGGAACTTCTTTGGTTGTTATCTTTTTTTTAGATAATATAAGACGGTCAGTTTCATCACACTTGCAAAATTCTTCAACAACTTCTTCCAAAACAAAGCCCTTTGCTTTTTTTAGCAGTGTTTTTGTTAAAGCTTCTTGTGGCGAAACATTTTCTAAATCTTTATACTTTTTGTTTATTCTTTTTATAGTTTCCATTTGTTTTTTTTATGTTTTTTACCTCCACTAAATTTTTTAAAAATAGTTAAAAATATGTGTTAAAACCCCATTTTAGCCAAAAAAAATCGTTTTTTTGTGCACTAAGCCCATATAAAATACTTTTTTATGTGCATTTTTGATTTTGAAAAACTTAACAAAAAGAGTTATAATAAGATTAAATAAAATCAAAAAGGGGTGATTTTACCTATATGCCAAATCCAATAATAGAACAGTTTAGACAATATAAAATCTATACTGACCTGAATGAGCGTGCCAACAAAGTTTTTCCAACCACACAAATCGCACAAAACTTTAAAGAACTTGTTGACAAAGCTTATACAGGCGAAGAAAGCCTAGATCAATTTGTTTTTGCAATTGAAACTTTTGAAACTTTGCAAGCAAGTGCTTATACCCCACTTTTTACAAGTGAACTTGAGCGTCTTGCAATTGATCCAAAATTTGCAGACTTTGCACAAATATCAAGTGACATACAAATGCCTTACTCAACAGAAGCAGCATTTGCAGCACCAACAGCAATGGCAAAAGCCTTAACTGAAGAACTTGTTGCAACTGGCGAGACAACAACTTTGGTTGAAGCAGACACAACACCTGCAAGCGAAATATTTGATGCAGCATCACAATTAAAAGAAACAGACAAGATTGTTTTAAACTTAAACCCAACAACAAAAGTTGCCGAAAACTCTGAAGTGTTGTTTACTTCAGAAGGCCTTGCAGATTCAGCAAATGTAACAACAAATCAAGCAGAAGCAGAAAGACTTGCAGTTGCAGAAACAGCAATTGCAGCAGCACAAGGCGATGTAGCAGCACCTGATTTAACAGCAGTTGAGAATATCGTTGAAAACTTTAACGCAGAAAGCGCACCTGCCCCAGCAGACACATTGTTTGATGCAGTTAACCCACTTGCAGTTAATAATGAAGCACAAGAAGCAGTTAATGCAGCTATGGAAACAATTGAAGATGCAAAGAAAATAGCAATAGCAGCAGCCGAACAAACAACGGTTCAATAATATTAACAAAACAAGCTAAAAATATTTAAAACATTAAAAAAGGTAGTGAGAAAAATTTGTTATCTCATTACCTTTTTTTATTTATATTTATTATATTTTTATTTGCATTTATTATCTTTTGGGTTGTTGCTTTTTTATAAATATATTTTTTAGTTAAAAAAATTTTTACTTTTTTTTATTTAAAACAATTTTGTTTTTTTATTTAAAACAATCTTGTTTTTTTGCTTAACATAATTTTTGTTTCTCAATTTATAAAAACATTTTATCTTTGTTTTTTATTCTGCTCATTAACTTATCTTTATGCTTTTGCAAAATTGTTTTTGGTTTTTCTTTTTCTTCATGATGAGGTTTTGTCATTAAGTAATATCTAAGTTCATCCAAACTGTGGTCATCTTTTTTTCTGGGGTTATCACCTTCACCCCAAAAGTAAGATTTAAATTCTCTTATCATATTCACGCAGTGTTTAAAAATAAAAAGTTTGCTTTGCCCCAAAGCATTTTTTAAACAACTTTTAACTCTGGCTATACCTGAAAACAAATCTTTGTTAACTTTGGTGTTTACACTTATTCCCCTTTCGCAAAAAAGTTCTGCCACACTTTTTGTGCTAGCAAGTGTTTTTTGATTTGAAGCACTGTCAATAAGAGCAGTGTAATTTTCACCAAAACTTTTTGGCCAATTTAACTCTTTACAAATTTGCAAAATTTTTGAAGCGTGATAATCAATGTCTTTGCCCTGAGCATAATGCTCGGCAATAACAAAAACATTTCCGTCATAGTCAACAGCATACCAGTGAGCTGAAAGAGGGTTGTTTAAACCGGGGTCAATTGAGATATTATCATACCACTCAGGTGGCACCTCAAAAGGCTCTATAACATTGATATTTTCATCAAATTCTTTATACACCAACCCCTCACAGCCCACAAATCGCCCGAATTTGCGACTTTCCAGTTCATCCGGGCTCAAACTTGTTTCTAGGTTTTGAATCTCTACGGGGCTTAAATAAGGGTTGTCTTCCCACTGCATTTGCGTATACCACACCTCTAAATCAGCAAACTTATTTAAATAAATTTCATCATAAACCCAGCTCAAACCTTTAAGTGGAGTCATTGTTCCAAACAATTCTCCTTGCCTATCCATCACCCTCATCTTACACTCAAGGTAAATTTCTTTTGGCGGTTCTTCATCAAACCAAACAAAGTCTAAGCTAGTGCCCTGAAATTTTTCTCTGCCTTGGTCACAACTTTTAAAACCCAATCTGCTTGTTCCACCAAAAACATTTTTAATTTTTATGTAGTCTATAACCCCGTTTTCCGGAAAATCTTTTCTCCCACTAAGCATAACAATTTCTTCTATCCAATCGGGGTTTAAATAATTTAAAATTTTCTTTTGTGCAACATCACGCTGAACCTGTGTTGATAAACTCACCACCCACCCCTCAACATTTTTGCGATTTTTTTTGTAAGGATGATTGCCCCTGCACAAATAAATGCTTTCAACAGCACCACACTCTGTTTTGCCACTTCGGTTACCCCCAAACACCCACCTATTACGCTTTTGGCATTTATGAAACTCTATCTGTTTTTTATGAACTTTGGGCGGTAAGTTATATCTACTTAACTTGTCGTTATCTCTTCGCCTTTTTATTTCGGTTGCCAGTTCAGTCAATTCAACCAAAACCTTATCGTTTACCATTGCCCTTTTACTCACCCCCCCTCTTTTATTTTTTTAATAGTTTTAAAAGAAATGTTTTTTAATAGTTTTAAAACGATAAAAACTTTTTTAAATAAAATATTTTTTTTTAGACAATTGCTAAATCTAATGCTTTTTAAACAACTCTTAAAATAAATGTTTATAAAAATAGTTTTTAAATAAAATATGTTTAACTTTAAAAAAACAAATGTTTTTTAGAATAATGCTTAAAATAAATATTTTTTAATATAATTTTTAAAAATTTAAAACCGATTAAAAAAA
>JAZUAI010000058.1:0-20483 GCA_045637945.1 Clostridia bacterium | reverse complement strand
TGGTTTTTCTTTTATTTTTTTTGCAATTAAATAAACAACTTTAAAATATAAATATCCTATAATTCCACTAATTGTATTTAAAACAATGTCTAAAACTTGTGTATTTCTAACAATTGGTAAAATAAATTGAAAAGAGTCTATAATAATTGTCATTATAAAAGAAGTTAAAAGTGTTTTTAAAAATATTTTGTTTTTTGTTTGTGAAATAATAAAAGCTGAAACAGGAAAAAACATTATTAAATTATAAATTACATTTGTTTTACCAAAGCTACCCCAAATAAAATAAGAACTAAACCATTTTGAATTTGTTTCAAAAGTTAAAGATGCCACATTGTTTTTTATAGATACCCTACCAAAAACTAAACAAGCCAAGGCCACACAATATAAAACAAAACAAACAATGCCAACTATTTTTAACACTTTTTTATTGTTAAAAAAAACAACTATCATAAGAGTAGGAAAAACTAAAAATAAAACCAAAAATATTACTATTGCCAATGTAAAATTTATTTGCATTTTTCTTTATCCTTAATATAATAGTTGTTTTTTATTTTTTATCTATTTTGCAACACTTCTAAGTGTTGTTGCGTTTGTTGTTGAAATTAAAACTTTGCCCCACATATCATAACCAGCAGAATCGTAAGTATCGTTTCCTTTTACATAGCCAATTCTGTATTGATAATTATATGCTTCGTATCCGTTTTGAATAAAAACGTCATCTTTATCAACGTCTTTTATAATTTCTTCACCAACTGATTCAATAATTGAAACTCTGCTTGTTGAAGCAATTCTAAATTGCAAATGGTCGTCAACACCTTTAACAGTTAAATTAACTTTTCTATTTCTTGCATTTATTTTATTATCAACAGCAGCAACAGCTGTCCAAACAATATCTATTGTTGAATTTAAACTATTTTCCATAACTTCAACTTGAAGTGCACATGATATATTGTTTAATCTAACATTACCTGTTCTAGTTAAAACAGTCAACTTTGTTATTTTGTTATTTGCTGTTGATTCTTCATAAGAAATGTCAACATTGCCAGAATCAGTATAACAATCAATATTGCTTGTTACAGCAGCTTTATCAATTTTTACATTACCTGAAATTGAGTCAATAGCTACGTTACTTTTTAAATCTTTAATATGAACATTTCCTGAACCACACTCTAAAATATTTTTAATGGCTAAGTCGTTTTCAAGACAATCAATTGAAATGTTGTTTGCAACACCTTCTCCATCTCCTAAGATAGATACAAACCCATAAACATTGTCAAAATCAATTGTTCCTCTATTAAGAGTCATCGCAACTGTTTTACTACTTGTGGAAGAACCTATGTTGTTAATTGAATATTTTCCACTTCTAGCTTCAACCTTCATGTTACAGTTTAAGTTGTTTATCAAAACTGTTGGGCCAGAATTGCTACTATATGATTTAATTTCAAGTTTATCTGTTAATTTTAATGTTGCTTTTCCTTCAGCATTTGTTACAGAAAACAAACCTGTATCGGTTTCAAATTTAATTTTATTTCCTGAAATTTCAGAAACATTATCAAAAGAAACTTTACCACTGCTTGTTGTTAAATAATAATTTGAAACATTATGTTTGTTTTGAATGTGAAGTTGACCAAATCCAGAAGTTTTCATATATAAATTTGTGCAATTAAGATCAGACTTATTACCTTCTTTGTCTTTGTTTTCAGACATATAGTAAATATTTCCAGAATTTGATCTTGCATGAATAGTATTTAAAGGAATATTTGGTGGAACATTTACATAAATAATTGCTTTGCTTTTTGCAATCCAACCAGTT
The DNA here is from genome assembly GCA_045637945.1 of Clostridia bacterium. Classification (GTDB taxonomy): domain Bacteria; phylum Bacillota; class Clostridia; order Christensenellales; family UBA1242; genus UBA7862. Next base: position 18,670 of record JAZUAI010000058.1, on the reverse strand, counting down.
GGTTCATCAACATTTATGCAAAAAGTTTTATATGGATTTGCATTTTCTTCAAATGATTTTGTTTCAACTGTTGTAATAACATTTAAATCAGCATTTATACTTTTTGCATAACCAGTTAATCCTTGCATATGAAATATCATAAGTTCATCTGACTTAGTGTTCGGGTAGATATATATATCTGTCTGATCTGTCACTATTTCAACAGCTTGTATACCTGTAACTAATGGGTCGGAATTAACCGTATTAAATACCGTTGTTACGTTTTTATTATATAAAACATATTCATAACCCAAAATTGAAGTTCCTGGTGCAAAATATAAAATTGCAAAACCAAAAAGCACCACTAATAATATGATGCCAATAATGCAAGCTAAATATATTAAAAACTTTTTAAAAGCTTTCATATTTTCTCCTTAAAAATTTTTAGTTTGTTTCAATAATAGCTTTAATTCTTCTTACACCAGCACTACTTGATTCTTCTTTAAGAATTTTAAACTTTTTAAGTTCTCCTGTTGATTTTGCGTGAGGACCTCCGCAAATTTCTTTGCTAACGTCACCTATTGTATAAACTTTTACTTTGTCTCCATATTTGTGTTCAAAAACACCTAAAGCTCCTTGTTGTTTTGCTTCATCTAAAGTCAATTCTTCACATACAACAGGAATATCTTTTTTGATTACTTCATTTACAAAATCTTCAACTTTTTGTTTTTCTTCATCTGAGAGTTTGTGATCACAATTAAAGTCAAATCTTAATCTTTCTGAAGTAATATTACTTCCTTTTTGATAAATATCTGGACTAATAATTTTTCTTAATGCTGCTTGTAAAATGTGAACAGCTGTATGAAGTTTTGTTGTTTGTTCGCCAGTATCTGCAAGACCACCTTTAAAAACTTTGTCATTATTTGCTTTTGATTTTTCTTGGTGAATTCTAAAAGCTTCAGCATATTCATCTTCGTTAACTGTTAAATTCTTTTCTGCTGCAAGTTCTTTTGTAAGTTCAAATGGGAAACCAAATGTGTCATACAACCTAAAAGCAGTTTTTCCACTAAGTTTTCCATCTTTGCAATACATTGCAACTTTTTCAAACTCTTTAATACCTTGAGTAAGTGTTTTAGAAAATTTATCATTTTCTTGTGCAATTGTATCCATAATAAGTTGTTGTTTTTCTTTAAGCTCTGGATAGAACTCTTCATAAACCTTAACAACTTCTGGAACAAGATCTGCAATTCTTTCTCCACTCATACCAATTCTGCTTGCACAGTTAATTGCTCTTCTTAACAATCTTCTTAAAACATAACCTTGTCCAACATTTAATGGTGTTACACCATCACAAATAATGAACACAGAAGCTCTTATATGATCAGCTATAACACGCATGTTTCTTTTTGTTTGCTCGTCTTGTAAATATTTTACCCCACTAAGGCTTTCAACTTTTTTAATTACAGGAACGAAAAGTTCTGTATCATAAACACTTTCAAGTTCGTTGGAAATATATAAAAGTCTGTCAAAACCGAAGCCAGTATCAACATTCTTTTGTGGGTTTTGTTGAATTGGACCATCTACTGTTGGTTTAACATATTCCATAAAAACATCGTTTCCAATTTCAACATATTTGCCACAACTACATGCTGGACTACAAGTATCGCAGCATTTTGGTTTACCTGTATCAATAAACATTTCACTATCTGGGCCACAAGGACCTACGCCACTTGCTAAAATCCACCAGTTATGTTCTTTGCCTAAAAAGAAAATTTTATCTTCAGGGATACCACATTTTTTCCAAGCTTCAAAACTTTCCATATCTCTTGGAGCTGTTTCATCACCTGCAAAAACAGTAACTGCCAAATCTTCTTTTGGAATATTTAAATATTTTGGGCTTGTTAAAAATTCAAAGCTCCATGCAATTTTTTCTTTTTTAAAATAATCACCTAAGCTCCAGTTTCCAAGCATTTCAAAAAATGTGCAGTGGTAAGGATCACCAACTTCATCAATATCACCTGTTCTTACACATTTTTGAATGTCTACAAGCCTTTTTCCACATGGGTGTTTTTCACCTAATAAATAAGGAACAAGTGGGTGCATACCTGCTGTTGTAAATAATACGGATGGGTCATTTTCTGGCACCAATGAAGCAGATGGGATTAAAGCATGTTGCTTTTCTTGATAAAACTCAATCCACATGTTTCTTAGTTCTTTTGCTGTTAATTTTTTCATTTTATTTGTTTACTCCTAATTAGTCTAAAATAATATTTTGTCAAAAAACAAATAAGGAAAGTTGTTTTTAATTATTAAAAATCAATTTCATCATCTGTTTCGCTCATTGTAACTTCATCGCCATATGTTGGTGGTGGAGGTGGTGGAGGTGCTAGTTCTTCCAAACTTTTAACCTCACTGTTTTTGCCAATATCAACATAAGTAGTAATTTCTGGAATCCATTTAACCTTAATGTTTGCCAAAGCACCATTACGATGTTTTGCAACTACAATTTCACGGATATTTGGTCCATCTTCACACTCCAAATCAGCATATCTATCTGGGGAGTGAATAAACATAACAATATCTGCATCTTGTTCAATTGCACCACTTTCACGCAAGTCACTAAGTTGTGGACGGTGGTCTGCTCTCTTTTCAATTTCACGAGATAATTGTGATAATAAAATAATTGGAACTTGCAATTCTCTTGCAGCAATCTTTAAATTTCTTGTTATTTCACTAATTTCTTGTTGACGGTTAGCATCTTTTGATTTTCTTGAACCACTCATAAGTTGAAGATAGTCAATCATAACAAGGTCTAGACCGTGTTCTCTTTTAAGTCTTCTACATTTGCTCAAAACTTCAACTGGTGTATTCATTGAAGAATCATCAATATAAATTTGTTTTTCAATAAGTTTTTTATTGCCTTCCCATAAAGCCTTCCAATCGCTTTGATTTAATTTTCCGCTTAAGGCTTTTTCCATACTTACACCACTAACACTACATAGTGCACGTTGTGTAATTTGTTCTTTAGGCATTTCAAGTGAAAATACTGCACAATATTTGCCCTTAAGGGCGGCATTTGTAATAAAGTTCATCGCCAAACTTGTTTTACCAACAGATGGACGCGCCGCCAATAAAATTAAATCGCTTTTTTGGAAGCCATTTGTAATTTTATCAAGTTCGCTAAATCCTGTTGGAACACCTCTAAGAAGGCCTCCGTTTTTATCTATCAACTCAAACTTGTTTAAAACATCGCCCAAGATCTCTGAAATTGGTGTTAAGCTTGAAAAATCTTCATCTTGCGCAATATCAAAAATAGCTTTTTCAGCAAAACCTAAAATATTGTCGTTTTCGTTGTTATAGGCCAAATCAATAATTTCTTGACTTGAACGAATTAACTTTCTTAAAACAGAATCCCTTTTAACTATTTCTGCATAATGCTTATAGTTTGCCGCACTAGGAACAATGTTTGTAAGTGTTGTTATGTAGTCAATTCCACCGACAGCATCTAATAAACCTTTTCTGTCAAGTTCGTCAGTTAATGTAACATAGTCTATTGGCTTGTTAGCGTTATAAATATCTGTCATCGCCTCGTAAATAGTTTTGTGAGCTTCAGTATAAAAATCTTCTGCTTTTAACAAACTCATTACTTGCAAAATAACATTATCATCAATTAAATTACAACCCAAAACTGATTGCTCTGCTTCAATATTATGAGGAATTGTTCTTGCTAGTTTACTACTTTTCTTTTCCATAATTTTTCCTTTATCTTAAAAGTTTTTATAATTTTACATATTAATCTGCAAAAGGATCTCTTTCTTTTTCTGGTGTGCTTTCGGCTTTTTCTTTTTCATCTTTTTTGCCAAATATAACTAAGCCAATAAGAAAAATTGTTAAAAGCATAACTAAATTACCAAAAAAACTAACAGCACCTGTATACCAAGATACATTTTTATTTAAAATATAATTAACAACCAACATAATTGGAACTGCAAATAATAAAATTATTCCGTATCTTTTTAAACTTTTAACCAAAAAGTCTTTTGTATTAAAAAGTTCTTGATTTGCTTTTTGCAATTTTTTCTTTTTTGACATACTTTCTCTCTTTTATTTTATTTATTTTCTTCGCCTTTTCCTCTGGCAAGATCATCTATTTTTTTCAAAGCCTTCATGCCTTGAACTTTTCTTTTGGCTTTTACAATGCCAATAGCAACAGCTCCTATTACACAAACAGCAACCCCAGCTGCAGCAGCGACTACATACCAAGCAATTGAATTTGCCTTTGTTCTCCAAACACTTATTTTTCCATCAACGTTAGATAAGTTCCATGTGTGAGTAAAACCTTTATCTGTTTTTGTTACAACTCCGTTTGAGTGAACCCTTTTGTATGGTGTTGTAAAACTAAAAATTAAATTAAGTTCTGGTTCTGTTATCCCAGTTGCTTTTCCTAAAGCATCAACCAAAGTTTGTCCTGCTGTTACATCAAGAATAGATTGTTTTTTTGTTTCTAAATAGGCAGGGGCTTTACCATTGTAATAAAAAGGAATGCAAGATTGAATACTTTTTGTTATAAATAAACTTTCTTCTTCTTCAAAACTGCCACCCATTGGAATATCAACCATTGATTTATAAGTTTCAGTTATAACAACTGCATTTTTTTCTGCGTTATATTCAAATGCGTCTGGATAAAAATACATGATGTAACCATAAATAGAAATAAACTCTTTTTTAATTTTTATGGTTCGTGTTTTAGTGTCAGCTTTAAATTCTATTTTATCTTCATCATTTTCATAAATAACCAAATATTTGGTTAAGTTGTTATTTATAATGTGTTCATATTGATCTTGTTTTTCGGTTATTCCTAAGGCTTCAAAATCATAAATATTTGAATACAATTTAACCAAATTATTTACATATGCATTGTTCAATTGATTGAAATATTCTTTAACGTATACTTGAACATTTTGAAAAGATACTGAAGCAGGAATTGAATTAATATTCATTTCGGCTGTAACAACATTAAATTGATTTCCGTTTGGATCTTGTCTTAACTCGTAAGTTGTATTAAGTTTAATTTGGGCGCATCCAAACATAGTAAAACTTATTAAAAAAACAAATATGCAAAGTAAAAATTTTTTAAAATTTTTCATGTATACCCCTTTTAATAAGTTCCAAGAATCTATTATTAACTTCTATAATTTTTTTAGTATATATTAATAACTAATATATATTACAATAATTCATTTGTATTTTCAAGTAAAACCAAAATAAAAAAATTGTTTTGGTTAAAACTAACACAAAAAAACAACCAGAGATTTACTCTGGTTGCTATTTTTTTTATAAATTTTAATTGTAATTGAAAAGGTTACCGTAAATAATTTTTTTCAATTTTTCAACATCAACGTCAACACAAACTATTGCGTTTTTCTTTTTGCTTGTAAAATCGCAGTTAATAAAGCCATATTCTTTGCCAACTTGTTTATGATAATCAATTTTAATAAAAGCTTCTTCTGTTGTAAAAATTTCTGGGTTTGATAGATACAAAGCACAACAACTATCATGCACTGCAGCACCAAGATCACCAACGTGAAAATCTTTGTATTTTGAAAACATTTTATAAAAAATTTCACCAACAGCATTTGCTCTTTTAATTTTGCCTTGTTCTTCTGGGGTAAAGTATGCAATATGCCCCAATTCCATAGGAACCATTACGAGTGGAATGTTTGAATCAAAAACAATTTGCATTGCTTCTGGATCATAAGCAACATTAAATTCTCTATAAGGCTCAGTCATACCATTTTCATCTTTACTACCACCCATAAATACAATACGAGAAATCATATCTTTTGCGTCTGGGTATTTTTTAAGTAAGTTTGCAATATTTGTCATAGGTCCAATACACATAAGGGTTGTATTTTTTGCAGGATTTTCGCTTAAAAAATAGTGAATTGCATCTGGGCTTTTTAATACAAAAGGTTTTGTTTTTGGTTTTGGGAAAGTATAACCACCCATACCTTTTGTTCCTTGAGCCATTGAAGCATAAACGCTTTGTCTTTTTACAGGAGCTTTTGCACCTTCTGCAACAGGAATATTAACATTAAAAATCTCTGTTAGCTTTAATGCATTTTTCATAGTTTCTTCAATTGTTAAGTTACCAGAAACAGTTGAAATAAGTTTTACTTCAATATTTTCACTATTAACAGCATTCATAATTGCCATTGCGTCATCAATTCCTGGGTCACAATCAATTATAACATAATAATCTTTCATTTCTTTTGTTTTCCTTTATTTATGCGATTTTTAGCAATTTTATTTTTGTTAAAATTTTAAAAATTTTAGTCTTTTTTCTCAACAACTTCACCTGTGTTTTCCAAAGCTTTTCTACGCAACATTTCTTCTTTGTGCTTTTTGCGTTCTTCTCTGGTTGGAAGAGGTTTTGTGTTTTTAACTGCAATTTCATATTTACTATCTTTTGTATAAAAAATTTCTTTGCAGTGTCTTTCAACTCTTGTAATAAAATCGTCAAATAAATCAGAAGTATCTTCTGCTGACAACAATTTTAATTGGATAATTTCAGTATAAGCTTTGCGCTTTGTTAACTTATTTGTTATTTTTAATTTTTCGTGCCTGATTTCAATTTTCAAACCGCCATAACCAAAAAGTTTTCTGTTTTCTTGCTCAATTTGAATAATCATATTAACTTTTGTTTGTTCAAAAAGTTTATCAGGGTCAAATTTTAATGCATTTGAGAACATTGAGTTTAAAGCATTGTTCAAAAAGAAAAAGTGTTTTGACAAAGGGTCTTTTGCAGAAATTTCTTTTTCTCTTTCATGGCTACGCAAATTGTCTGTATAAAAATACTGTGGATCAAAATATCTACGTTTAATTTTTAATTCTGCCTTTGGACCACAAACTCTTTTTCTTAACAAAAGTTGGTTTTCATCTAAAAGTTTAGCATCATTATCATAATAATAATCAACAATTTTTGTTTTTGTTGGGTCATCAAGAGTATAGGTAGTCATTGTTTTTACCATTTTTAAAAAATGGGTATAAGTTTTTTTATCAAAAACAGTGTATCTTCTTTCTAATTTAAAAATATTTAACATAACATTTCCTCATATTCCATTTTAGTTAAAAAACGGTCAAATAGCAAACAAAAAGACAATATTAGTTTAACTAAAAAAGCAAAAAACATGAATATTTGACTAAGAATTTGTAAATCATTTAGTAATCAAAACAAAAAAGGAGATTTATATTTTTTATGGATTTTGAAAATTCACAAACAAAAACCAATTTGGCAAGAGCTTTTGCCGGTGAATGCCAAGCAGGAGCTCGTTATCAATTTATTGCGCAAAAAGCAATGCAAGAAGATATGAAAAACATACAAATGCTTTTTAAAACCCTTGCAAAAAATGAAATGGCACACGCTAAGGTATTTTTTGATTTAATATCAAAACATGGTAAAAATGAAGAAAAAAATATTGAAATTAAAGCAGGTTACCCTTTTGAAAATGGCGAACTTCTTGAGCTTATAAAAGCAGCTTCTAATAATGAAAAATCTGAAAACACAACAGTTTATCCAAGTTTTGCAAAGATTGCTGAAGATGAAGGTTTTAAAGATGTTGCAGAAAAATTTAAACTTGTAGCACTAGTAGAGAACGACCATTTTATGATTTTAGATGACCTTTACAACCGATTAAAATCTCACGCTTTATACAAAATTTCTTCACCTTACGATTGGCAATGTGGGCATTGTGGACACACTCACCAAGCAAAAGAATCTTTTAAAAATTGTCCTCTATGCGATATGACCTCTGGTAATGTTGAACTTACCTTTTTGGGTAAGAAAAAATTTTAAAATAAAAAATAAAAACACTAGAAATTTTCTAGTGTTTTTTTGTTATTTTATTTTGCTAAAAACCTTTAATTTAAAGGTTTCTATTAAAAATTTTTATTATTTTTCTATCAAACAATTTGTAACATAACTTACAATAGTTCCTGCACACATAAGTGGGTAATAAACCACACTTCCCAACCCTTCAGTTTTTTCTGCTTCTTCTTTTGTGTAAACAACAGTTAAGTTTTCAACACCTTGTTCCTTTAACAATTTTCTTAATTTTTTTGCAAGTTTATCATAAGATGTTTTTGTTATGTCGCTTACTTCAAATTTTGGCATTTTATACCTGTTTCCTGTTCCCATTGAAGAAATAAGTTTTATGTTGTTTTCTTGACAATGCTTTGCAACTTCTATTTTTGCAGGAATGTCGTCTATGGCATCTATTACAAAATCAAATGGTTTATTTAAAATTTCTTCAACATTTTCTTTTGTAATTTTTTTTGCCACTGCTTCAACACAACAATCAGGATTTATGTTTAATATTCTCTTTTTAAATTCTTCAACTTTTAAACAGTTTATGTTTGATTTTAGGGCAATTATTTGTCTATTTAAATTACTAATACTTATTGTATCAAAATCAACAATAGTTAGGTTTTTAACGCCTAGTCTTGCAAACATTTCAACAACGTAGCCGCCAACACCACCAACACCTAAAACAGCTATATTGCTGTTTGAAAGTTTTTTTACGTTTTCTTCACCAATAACTCTGCTTGTTCGTGACTGCATAGTATTTTTCCTTTTTTTAATTATCTAATTCCAAAAAGAGTTTTTGTAATTTTTAATTTTTTTGTATTTGCAGGTGGGTATTTTATGTTAATTTCACCTGTTGCTGATTTTTCTAAAATACTTTTTTCGTGAGTAAAAGTATAAAAAGTTTGTTTTCCATGATAAGAACCCATGCCACTATTTCCTAAACCACCAAAAGGCAAATTCTCTTCGCAAAGATGCATAATAACATCATTTATGCAACCACCACCACAACGACATCTATTTTTTACCAATTCAATTTTTGCTTTGTTTTGACCAAAATAATATGTGGCTAAAGGTTTTTCTTCGTTATCAAGTTTATCTAAAACTTCATCTAAATCATTAAACTCAACAACTGGCATAATTGGCCCAAAAACTTCTTCTTGCATAATTTTGTCTGAGTATTTTACGTTGTTTAAAATGGTTGGTTCTAGTCTTTCACCATCATCTTTTCCACCACAGAAAATTTTTGAAGGATCAATTAAACCTCTTAATCTTTCAAGCTCTTTTTCATTTATAATTTTAACAAATTCTTTATTTAAAATGCCTTCATTATAATAAAATTGTTGAATATAAATTTTTGCTTGCTCAAGCCACATGTCTTTGATTGAACTATGTAATAAAACATAGTCAGGTGCAACACATGTTTGACCAGCATTTAAAAATTTGCCCCAAACAACTCTTTTTGCACTTGCAACAATATCAGCATCGCAATCAACAATGCAAGGGCTTTTTCCACCAAGTTCCAATACCATAGGGGTTAAAAATTTTGCTTGTTTTTCAACAAGTTCTCTACCCATTTTTGGTGAACCTGTGTAGAAAATAAAATCAAAACGTTGATCAAGTAAAGTTTCTATTTGACTATCTTTTGTAACAACATAAACATAACTATCATCAAAAATATCAAATATTTTTTTAATAACTTTTGTTACGTTTGGTGTATTTCTTGATGGCTTTATAACAACAGTGTTACCACCAGCAATTGCGCCAATAACAGGAATCATTGTTAATTGAAATGGATAGTTCCAAGGTGAAGCAACTAAAACAGTTCCGTATGGTTGATAAATTTTATAACCTTTTGACGGCATATTTATAATTGAAGTTCTCACTCTTTTTGGTTTTGCAAGTCTATGTAAATTGTTAATCATATAATTAAGCTCTTTCATAACGAGCCCAAGCTCTGTTGAAACAACATCATATTCATGTTTGTTTAAATCTTTTACAAAAGCGTTGCAAATTTGATCATAATAAATTGTAATTTGTGATTTTAATCTTTTTAATTGAGTTAATCTAAAACTAACATCAATTGTTGTATTTGTGTTAAAAAATTCTTTATGTTGTTTTAAAATTTCTAGCATTTTTTAATTTCTCCTACAAAATATTTAAGTAAAAATATTTTATCACATCTTTTTATTAAATAAAACAATTTATATGTTTTAAAAACAAATTTTTTGTTATAAAATCATTTTTTTATCAAGTTTTACAAAACATTTTTAAAGTTTTTTGTTGTTTATTTATCCACATTTTATTATCAATTTGTGCATAAAAAAACCACAGTTTTCTGTGGTTTTTAGTTTTATATTTTTTCAAGTTCATAACCGTCTTTACTGTCTTTAATTGCATAGCCAAGTTCTTTAATTTTATCTCTTAAACGGTCACTTTCTTCCCATTTCTTTGCACTTCTTGCAAGTAATCTTGCTTCAGCTAAATCTTTTACGTGTTGAGGGATTGTTTCTTCTTCTTTTTCTACTTCTTCAACATTTAAATTTAAGCCAAGAGCTTTATCAAACTCTAATGCTGTTTTGTAAACCATATTTGATTTTTTTTCATTTCTTAACATAGTCCACATTACACCAATTGCAAGTGGAAAATTAAGGTCATCATTAATTGCATCTAAGAACTTTTGTTTGTATTCGTTTAAAGCTTCGCTATCAACTTTTTCTGTTCCGTTTTTATGTTCAAGTAAAGTTGTCTTTAATTTTTTATAGCCCATTGCACTTGCTTTTAAACCTTCAAAAGTAAAGTTAATTTTTTTGCTGTAATGGGTGTTTAAGCAAAAATATTTAAAGTCAAGGGGTTCAAATCCTCTTTCTCTTAAATTTGCAATTGTATAAACATTTCCAAGGCTTTTACTCATTTTTCCACCATCAACAAGCAAAAACTCATTGTGCATCCAAGTATTTACAACTCTGTGTCCAGCTAATGCGTCATTTTGTGCTATTTCATCTTCATGGTGAACTGTTTTATGGTCAATACCACCTGTGTGAATATCAAACTTATCACCCAAAATGTTTTTACTCATAGCAGAGCACTCAATGTGCCAGCCTGGGCAACCAACACCCCATGGGCTATCCCATTTCATAATGTGATTATCTGGAACAAACTTCCATAAAGCGAAGTCAAATGGGTGGTGTTTGTTTGAGTTTTCTTCAATTCTTGCATTTCCTGGCTTATCTAAGTCTTTTTGACTTAATTGACCATAACCTGGGAAACTTTTTACATCAAAATAAATTCCATCTTCAATTCTGTATGTATAACCTTTCTTTTCAAGGCCCTTTACAAATTCTATCATTTGAGGAATATATTTTGTTGCATATGTAATATTCTCTGGAATATCAATATTTAAAAGTTTTAAATCGTCAAAATAAATATCTGCATAAAATTTTGCAATTTCATATGGGCTTTTATTTTCTTTTTTTGCAGCTTTTTCCATTTTATCTTCGCCGCTATCTTCATCACTTGTTAAGTGACCAACGTCTGTTACATTCATAACGCCATTTATTTTGTAGCCATTATATTTTATTGTTCTTCTTAAGCTATCCATAAAAATATAAGCTCTCATATTGCCTATATGTTGATAATAATAAACTGTTGGGCCGCAAGTATACATTTTTACTAAGCCTTCTTCAACTGGTTTAAAATCTTCCTTTTTGTTTGTTAGTGAATTATATAATTTAAGCATTTTTATTTTTACTCCTGTTTTTTAAAAAAATATCACTGATTGATTTAACATTTTTATCAAGTGTTTTTAACTTGTTTTCTTCAAATGTTTGGCAAATATGTTTGTTTAACAAGTTAAGATAATTACAAACATATTTTTCGCCTTTTCTGGTTAAACAGTAATATATTATTCTATGGTCAAAATCATCTTGTTTGCTTATAATAAGCTGTTCAATAATAAGCTGTTTGCAAAACAAAGCAATATTAGATTTTGCTATTTTAAGTTCTTCTACCAAGGTTGATGGCGAAATTTGACCATACTCTTGAATAAGAAATAAAATTTTAAATTTAATAGATAAAATATTTTTGTTTATTTCTTTATCATCAGTGTTTTCGCACAAATTTTGTAAATCTATTGCTAATTTTAATAAGTTTTTTGCGCTTGTTAAATCTTCTGCCATATGTTCCCTTTCTTTTAATTTTTATAATTTTTTATAGTTATTTTTATTAAAATTTACAACAAAAAAATAGTATTAAAATTATAACAAATATACTCTTGATATGTCAATAACAACCACACCCTAAAATTAAATAAAAATTAAAAACTACACTTTGAACAAATATATTTTAATATTTTGCAAACACTTAAAAATGTTGCAAAAACAAAAAAAATGCTATAATATATCATAGTTTAATTTGATGGCATATCGAAGTGGTTATAACGAGGCGCACTCGAAATGCGTTTGCCGCTGTGCGGCACGGGAGTTCGAATCTCTCTGCCATCGCCAAAAAATAAAACAGGTAGAAAAATTTTTCTACCTGTTTTTTTATTTAAAATTTTATTCACTTTTTTGTTTTTTTATTCTCTTATTTAAAACCAAAACTGTTGTTGTGTAAATTAAAACCCCTAAATTTGCAACAACTAACACAATAAACAAAATAAAATGTATACTGCCCAAAACAATTAATTTTGACCAACTTAAAAATAGCATTGTTAAAAACACTAAAACTGCCAACACATCAAGAGAAAAGAATGTAATAAAAAATATTTTTAACTTATTCATTCCAATAAATCTCCTTTTGTTTTATTTGGTCTTCATCTTCAACCGTTATAAGACCTTCGCTTTCATAAACTAACTCGCTTGCAATTGGTTGGCCCTCAACAGCCAAACGCTTTACTGCTGCTATTTGACAACCAACATTTGATTGATTTAAAACAAAACTGTTTTTTGGAAACACATAAAAAATTTCTTGATAAAAAAGACCGTTAAAGTATGGTATTGAATAGTTTAAACCAATTGCTGTTCCCACATAATATTGTTCTTTTGTATAACCTTTTTCAAAACTTGCAAGAGAAAAACAATCGTTTATATATCCACAGAAAGCGCCACTAATACCGCCCACATAAACTTTTGCATCAGTTGATTTTGTTTCAACTGAAATATGGCCTTCTACACCACAATTTTTTAAATTTGGAATTGTTGCATTGTTTTTATCAGAACTTTCAAAAGAATAGGCTGAAATTCCACCACAATATATTTCTGTTTTTTGTGAGGTTGCTGTAAGGTCTGCATCGTTTTTACATCTTTCAATAACTGAGGTATTTGTTGCGCAAATTCCACCCAAATAAACATAGCCATTTGCTTCAGTTTCTTCATTTGTTGAAATTACACTCAAATTTCCTTTATTTAGGCAATTTTGCAAAGTTCCGGCATTGTTCATTGTTATACCGGCAACATTTGGTGACCAGCCATTTTTCTGGCTTGTTTGACCCAAGTTTGCATAGTTTTTACAGCCATTAACAGTTGCTCCAAAAATATTTGTTACTACAACACCTGCAACATCTGCCTCAGTTGTTGTTACAGAACTTTCTTGTAAAAAAATGCAATTAGTTACTGTTTTATTATTTGTTCCCACAAAGCCGGCAACCATGCACTCTCCGTCGCCCACACCATCAACAACCATATTTGTTTTTAATGAACAGTTTTCAACACAGCCATTATTTGTTTGAGCAAAACCGGTTATATAAATATCTTTATTGCTAGACTTATTACAAGTTAATTTTAAAGAATCAACTGTAATTTTGACATTGTCTATTGTTCCATTGTTTATTTGAGCAAGCAAGCCAACACTGTTGGAAATTTCTTTTTCTGTATTAGAATAAACAATATTTAAATTTTTAATTATTCCATTATTTTGAATAACTAAAAAATTATTTAAATCATTAATATAAACAGTGTGGTTTTCGCCATCTAAAACACCATCAAATTCGCCAATATTTAGAGAAGAATTTAACTCTATATCACTTTTTAAAACATAACTTCCAGAAGTATTTAAAGCTTGAATAAGTTGTGCTTGAGATTTAACTAAATACGGGTTTATGTTTGTTCCTAATCCTGTTGTAAAACCTGCAATTAAATAAAAAACACAAACCAAAAACATTAAACTAAGACTTGCAAAAAATGAAATTTTATAAGGTAGTTTTTGATAAGCCGATAAAGTTTTTCTGCCTATTTTTATTTTAGAATTATCTATTTTAATATCTTGGCCAAAAATATAATATATTTGTTTTAAATTACTAATAACATTTTCGTTTTTATATACAGATTTATAAAGTTTTTTAACCTCAAAATCTTTATGAAGAAGAGCAATCATTTCAAGAGGAGTAACAAAACAACCTTCTTTAACATAAAGCCTTAAACATCTGCCTGCTATTGTTTTAAACTTTTTATAAAGTTCTATTGGTTCAGTTACAACTTTGTATATTCTTACAGATAAAAGTTTGTTTTTATAATTCTTTATTATCTTTTTGGCATTGTATAAATAACAAAGTGATAAAAGAGGAAACCTTCCAAAACAGATATTTTCACACCCTTTGATTTCAGAAGAAAAAAGAACCAAGTTATCTGTCTTGATTGCATTTAAAAGAATTGTATGGCTAACTTGATTCATAAAATTTCCTCCTTATTTTTTAATTTTTAAATTTCTATCTTCTGCCCATTTATCTAAAATTTCAAAAATGTATTGTTCGTTAACATCGTTACCTTCAACTATTTTTTTAAGCAACTTATTTGAAGATTCATAACTGTTAACAAGTTTGTCAATGCTGCTTTTTTCTTCCAAAATAGCATCAAAAATACTTGTGCTTTTATCGTGAATACTGCCAATTTTTTCGCTACTTGTTTTTAAAACATCTGCAACATCAGAGTTTATATATTCACTAACTTTTTGAACACCGATATTATAGTTTTCTAAGTTTTTTTCAAGTTGTTTAATATCATAACTTTTTTTCTTTTCTTCAATAATAGTGTTAAGTTTTTCTATTTGAGCTTCTGCTTTGTTTTGAATATTATTAACGTTTGCAATTTTATCTTCAATTTTTGCACACATATTAACTAAAGAATCAACACTTGAAACATACTTGTTTGTTGTTGAAATAAATTTATCAACTTCAGTTGTTAATGTTTTTGCTTTTTCAGCTTGAACAGATAATTCGTTGTAAATTTTATCAAGCTTTGTTTGTAAACTTCCGTCAAAGCCGTTATTTAAATTTTTAACATCTTCTTTAATACTTTCAAACGAGCTTGAAAAAGCTTTTAAATTTTGCTCAATAGGTGTTATTAAATCTCTGTACTCTTTAAATGTGGCAATAAGCATTTTAATTTCATTATTTTCCAAAATGTTATTTCCTACCTTTTTTAAAATTTTCTTTTATTTCATTAAAACTTTGTTTTAACTTTAAAATGTCTTTTTTTACTGTTTCAATAATAAACGATTGTGCCATTTTATTATCTTTAACATCTTCAAAATAGCTAACAATATCAATGTTTAAATCAGAATTGTTGTTTTTGCTGCAACTATCAACAAGTTGAATTAAGTTTTCGTCCCCAGAAATGGTAAATTGTTTTTTTGCTTGGTCTACCATACCATATTCCCAAAACTTAATACCTGCCTCACGATATTTACCAATATGGATAAATTCTTCATAAATTTCTATAGTGCGCAACCAGTCAATGCGTTTAATATCATCTTTTATTTTGCTTGCCGTAAACCTTGCATTGTCAAATTGTTCAAGTTTAATAAACTCGTTAATTCTATCAAAAACTTCTTGCTCAGAAAACTCAGATTTATTAACAATTTCGCTAAGAGTTCTTATTGAATCTTTTGCGTTTTTATTTTCAAAATTTTCTTTTAAAAAGTTTTCAAATTGTTTTATTTGTGAGTCTTCAATAACAAAGATATTTTGTTTTGCTCTTGAAACGCCAACATAAAATAAGTTGTAATAATATCTAAAAACAGAATTTTCATCAGCTTGTTTATGATTTACTTTATTTTGCTCTAAAATCTTCCATTTATCTAAGTTTGAAGTAAGCAAATTATAAGCAACAACAGTAGCTCTTTCTAAACCCTTTATCTCACTAACAGTAAGCACTTCTTGGTTTTTTATTGTTTTTTGAACTTCTTTTTTATCTTTTTGTGAACTTACTACAAAAGTAAAATTTTCAAAACCACTTTTTGAAACTAAATTTAAAAAGTTGTTATCTCTTACAAAAACTGCTGTTGAGCTTATACCATTATCTACGCTTTGTCCTTTTAACACAAAGTTGTGTGTTCCAAACTCTGCTTTGTTTATTTCACCCAAAGAATCAATAATTTGCTCAATTTTGGCGCTATTACGATAATTATTTTTAAGTTCTTTTACATCTGTTACATCTTTTTCGTATAACAGATTTTTTAAATAACCAAAACTAAAATATGATGGGTTAATCATTTGCAATGCATCGCCCACACAAAAAAGTTTTAAACTTAGTTTTTTAAACAAACATAAGTTTGCTTGGGTATAATCTTGGACCTCATCAATAATTGATAAGGAATAATCAAAATCATCACCTAGACTATTTATTATTTTTTTTGAAGCCAAGTTATTATCTAGTAAGTTGTTTTTTTCACAATGCTTTTTAAAGTCTAGTGCTATTTGATAAATAGTTTCGCAATCTTGCTTTGAAAAACTATTTTGTCTAGCTTCAACATATTTTTGCAAAGACATAATTTCTGGTTTTTCATCAAGATTATAAAAACCAAAAATCATACCAAAAATTTCTTTGTAAATAATTTCTTTTGAATATTTTTCTAGTTTCGCAAAACATTTTTTGATTTGGTGATTAGACAAGTTTGTTGAATAATCATTTATAAAATAATTTTGACCAACAAATTTTGAGTTTTCACCAAATTTGTTTTTGTATAAATCTTCAATCAAAAGATAATCAACTTTGTTTGTTAAATAGTTAATAATTCTTTCAATCTTATCAAATATTTTTTCATCATCGTCACTAAAAAAATAAATACCCAATTTATTTTCTAATGCTTTTTTATGGTTGTTGTCTAAAAAAATTAAATTGCCATCTTTATAATTATCAAGTATTTTTTGCAAGTCTTTTTTAAACAATTCAACTTTTAATTTTGTATCAACCAACAAACCTCTGCTGAAAGTTGTATATAAAACTTTTCCAGAATAATTTTTGCATGAAGTAAAAATTATTTTATCAATACAAACATTTGTTTTGCCACTACCAGCAACACCTTGGACTAAGATGTTTTTATCAACTGTTTCAACAATTTCTTGCTGTTCTTTATTAAGCCTTGGAAGGTTAACTCCTGAAATGTTTGATATTAAATAAAGTTTGCTAAAGTCTTGTTGTTTTATAAGTTTTTTCTCTTGTTTTACAACAACTTTTAAATTTTGATTGTTGTTTAAATATTCTTCTATTTTTTGGTCGTTTTGAGTGCTTGTTAAATAATCAAAAAATATTATATCTTCTTTGTTTAAATCTTCTCCAACTTGAAAACCCAATTTAAACATAAATTTGTATTTATCGTCACTAGTTGTAACTGAAAAACAAGCAAGGTTTTTATCTAAATTAAAATTTGAAAACTTGTTTAAATTTGTTATTAAAGTTTCGCAAAGTTTTGAAACAAGAATATCAATGTTTGAAATATATTTAGTTTGTTTAATAAAGTTTTCTGTTTTATAAAACAGGCTTTTACTGGTAAGCACTGTTTTTTGCGTTTCAACTTTAAACTCAAATAACTCGTTTTTCATCTTTCACCTTTTAATAGTTTTTTACAAAACAATTATTATAATTCTTTACCTTGCAAAAAGTTTTTTAATTTTATGTTTTGTTTATTTTTAACTAAAATGTTTTCGTTTGTATAATCGTATGTTTTTATTGTTAAGCCGCTTTTTAAAAGTTTAACTTGATCTTTTCTTTGTTGGTTTAACTTAGCTTCATATTCTTTTTTATAAAAGTTTTCTACTTTTTCTTTTAACCTTTCAAGCGCTTTTTGTTTGTTTTGAAACTGGCTTCTTTCATCTTGACTAACTGCGCAAATTGAAGTTGGAATATGTGTTGCTTTAATAGAACTGTCAGTTGTGTTTATGTGTTGCCCTCCAGCACCACTACTGCGACAAGTTATAATTTCAACATCTTTTTCATCAAACTCAAGTTTTTTAAAAGAATTGTCAAAAACAAAAACTTGGCAATATTTTTGTTTGTTTTGATTTAATACATGCAAACCAACTTCTTCTTTAAACAAGTCATAAACACCTAGTCCTGAAATATTTATTACGGCTTTGTTTTTTTGTTTTGATAAATCACTTTCAAAATCGTTAACTTTGCAAAATTCTAAGTAGCCAGAAGATATGTCTTGTAACAATAAAGCACTTTCTTCATCATTATTTGAAACAATTTCAATAATAATATTTTGATTTGCTGTTTCAAAGCTTATTAAAAGTTTTTCAATGTCTTTAATTTCTTCTTCTAACAAAACAGACAACTCTTCTGTTTCTTTTTCAAATAAAACTTTTTCTTCTTTTAAAACAGATTCCATTTCGTTTTTTAAAGAATTCATTTGATTTGTTGTTTTTAAAATTTGTTCATATTTTATAGCTAATGGTTCAAGAATTTGCTTTTCTTTTTGAAGCTTTAAAAAAAGTTTTTTATCAACTAAAACTTCTTCATAACTAAGAAGGTTACAAAGTTTTTTATATTTAGTTAAAATATTTTCTAGTTTTTCTTTTTTGTTTAAAAAACTTTGCATACCTTCCTCCTA
>JAZUAI010000057.1:0-7794 GCA_045637945.1 Clostridia bacterium | reverse complement strand
TAGATAAGGTGTTTTTTTTGTTAATTAGTTGACAAAAACTAAACATAAAAGTATAATTAGTATGAAAAGTATAACTAATCATACTAAAAGGAGTTTAATATGCAAAAAAATAAAACTGATAAAAATAAATATTTTGGAATTTGCAAAGTTGGCGAAAAAGGACAAATTGTTATACCAAAAGAAATAAGAACGATGTTTGACATAAATCCAGGAGACTCTGTTATTGTTCTTTGTGATAAAGAAAAAGGCATTGCTTTATTAAAAGCAGATGTAATTGATTGTTTAACTGATAAAGTGTTGAAACAATAAGGAGCTTCATTGTATGAATATTATAACAATGGACAATGTTTGTAAGAACTATAAAACAAAAAAGGCATTGGACAATGTCTCTTTAACAATAAAACAAGGTGAATTGTTTGGGCTTTTGGGTGTGAATGGGGCTGGAAAAACTACTCTAATTAAAATTCTTTGTGGTTTAACAAGAAAAACAAGTGGAACAATAACGATAAGTAATTTTAATTTAGATAAAGAGATTGATAAAATTAAAGAAATAATTGATATATCACCTCAAGAAACATCAGTGGCAAACAACTTAACAGTAAAAGAAAATTTAGAGTTTTTTGCAAATATATACAACAATAACGACGTTAAAACAATAAATAAAGTTATAGATATTTTTAACCTAAATGAAGTGTTAAATCAAAGAGCCAAAACTTTATCTGGTGGTTATAAAAGAAGATTATCTATTGCAATTGCTCTAATTTCAAAACCAAAAATTTTATTTCTTGATGAACCAACACTTGGTTTAGATGTTTTTGCTAGGCGTGAACTTTGGAATATTATAAAGAAACTACAAAAAAATATTACGATTATATTAACTTCACATTATTTAGAAGAAATAGAAAATTTGTGTGATAGAGTTGCTATATTATCAAATGGCAAATTACTTAAAACAGGAACTATTGAAGAAATAAAGCAAATAACAAACACACAAAACTTTGAAGATGCTTTTATAAAATTGGTGGAGGCAAAGAATGAATAAAGTTGGAAATTTTTATAAAAGAAACTTAAAAGAAATTTTAAGAGATCCAATCATATATATTTTTTGTATAGGGTTTCCTATTGCAATGTTTTTGTTATTTTATATAATCAACAAGTTTTCCAATGGACAAACCCCTACTTTTGAAGTATTGTCTTTACTTCCTGGAATTATTGTCTTTTCTTATTCTTTTGTTATGTTAACTCTTGCTATTATTGTATCAAAAGATAAACAAACATTTTTCTTAAAAAGACTATATTCTTCTCCAATGAAATCTTATCATTTTATATTGGGATATTTCCTTGTTGGCTTATTTATCGGGTTACTACAAACATTGGTTTGTGTTATTACTGGATTTATAATTTCTCTAATAGCAAATATTGGTTTTGTATCTATTGGAAATATTTTACTTTTAATTATTGCTCAATTACCAATACTTATTACAAATATATTTTTAGGAATATTGTTTGGAACTATATTTAATGACAAATCAGCACCAGGTATTTGTTCTGTATTTATAAGTTTAGCTGGAATTCTTGGTGGTTGTTGGATGCCGATTGAAACAATGGGTGTTTTTGAAACTTTTTGCAGATTTTTACCATTTTACCCATCAGTTTACATTGGTAGAATAATTACAAATTCAAAAAATGCATTAGGAACTATTTATTCTTTTAATAATGTTGCCGGCTTGGGATTGATTTCTATAATTCTGTTTATGATTTCTAGTATAATATTGACCATAATTGCATTTAAGAAAAACATGGTAAGTGATAAATAAAAAATATTATAATGGAAGTTAGGATCCTGCTTATCACATACAAGTATTCTCGCTTCGATCAAACACAACAAGCACACATTAAAACCAAATTAAATCAAACAAAAAAAGCGAAGTGTGGCAGAGAAAATCGCCCCTTCGCTTTTTTGCTGTTATTTTAATTGGCTAGTTTCAAATAAACTAGACCAAAATTGGTTCGTCTTTATTTTTTCTTTTTATCATCATTAAAGAAGTCAAAAGCTTTCATAATTTCATCTAAATCTTCTTTTGGGTTAATAGCTTCTTTTAAGTCAAAACCACTTTCATTTGGTGAATAATCGCCCAATGAACCACCAACAACATAATCTGAAGAACTTTTCTTTTTCTTACTTTGAAACATAATGTTTTCGAAGTTAGCTCCATTTATATTGCTATCTTCTGATAAAAACTTTTCAAATTCATTTGTTGTTTGAGCTGAACTTTGTGAAGAATTGCTATTTGAACTTACCTTTTCTTTTGGTTCTTGTTTTTTTACTTGAACAACTTTTACAGGATTTTCTTTTCTTATCTCTTCATCTGTAGGAACAATTTTTATCGTTTTTGTTTTAGGCTCTTCACTTGGTTTATTTGGTTTAACATCTGCAGAAATTTTATTAAAATCAATCATCTTTGACAAAAGACGTTTTACAGGATCCCCCATTGAACTTTCTCTAAGATTTTGATCTTGCATTGATATATTGTTTTGCAAAGATTTTCTACAATCTTGAATTAAAGATAAAAGTTCTTTTTTAACACTTCTGTCATTATATATATTCTCATCATTTAACAAATTTTCCATTTTGTTATACAACAAGTTTAATTTTTTTGTTTCTAATTCATAGATGTTTTTTGAACTGTTTTCTATAAGTTTTGCCCTTTCAACAGCAGAGACCAAAGAAGTAACTAACTCATTATCACTTGAGTTTGTTATTTTATCAAGTTGGTCTTTTAAATAAAAAATACGGTCTTTTTGTTCTGCAAGTTTTGACTCATAATCATTTTTAAGTCTTTCAATATAACTATCAACTTCCAGTTGGCTATAACCTTTTTTTATAATTTTAAAACTACTCATTTACTTTTGCCTCTTTATTTTTTGATTTTACTACATTAAATATAATAATTGCAATACCTATAATAATTAAAATTATGCTTAACAATTGAGAAACTCTTATTCCTGTTGATCCAATAGTTAATGCTTCTGCCGGATCTCTAAATTGTTCTAACACTGCCCTAACAATTCCATAAACAATAAAATAACCTGCAGTTACGTTTCCATTAACTTTTGATTTTGCAGAAATAATAAGTAGGATTACACAACCAAGCAAATCTAAAAAGCTTTCATAAAAAAATGTTGCCAAATGCCAATGCGAACCTATTAAAACACTTATAGGAAAAACTTGCAAATCTGGGTTTAAAGTTTCAACACCATAGCAACAACCAGCAAAATAGCAACCTATTCTACCTACTGCTTGACCAAAAATCAAGCAAGGAGCTGCTAAGTCACAGGCTTGCATGAGTGAATATTTTTTAATTTTACAACAAATTAAAACACCAATAAAACCGCCTATTACTCCACCATAAATAGCCATTCCACCTTCCCAAATTTTGAAGATGTCAACAAAGTTTTCAACCCCATTAAAAATGCAATAATAAAGCCTTGCCCCAACAATTGCAAGAGGCAAAGCAAACAAAGCCAAATCAACTGGCATATTCATATTATATTCTTTTTTCTTACATATTAAATAAGCCATCAATACGCCCAAAATCATACCAATGGCAATAATTACGCCATACCAAGCAACAAAAGTATTAAAGATATAAAAACCTTTAGATGAAATAATTAAATTTTCCATGCCTTTATTATAACGCAAATATGTTCATTTTTCCAATACTTTTTATGTAAAATAATAACTATTATTAAATAAAGGTTGATTTTTAAAAACTCATTTTTTACTTAAAAAAGCAAGAGATTCAATATTTGAAGTGTTTGGAAACATATCAAAAATTTGGATGCTATCAATATTGTAAATATCACTTAAAAATTTAAGGTTTTGTTTTAATGTATATGGGTTGCAAGAAATGTATATTACTTTTGATATATTATTTTCTTTTATAGCTTTTAAAGTATTTTGATCACAACCACTTCTTGGAGGATCTATTAAAAATATTGCATTAGGGTTTTGTTTTGCTAATTCAGGCAAAACTTTTGAGCAATCACCATTTATGTTTTGCAAGTTAGTTAAATTATTTATCTTTTTTAAATAATCAGCATCTTTCGTTGCGTTTTTATTAATTTCAACAGCAAAAACTTTTTTTGCCTTTTTTGCAATAATTGCAGACAACAAGCCTGCACCACTATATCCCTCAATAACTTCTCTATTGTCAACGTTTTGTAAAACAATATTATAAATATCATTTCTTACATCATTATTAACTTGTAAAAATGAATATGGGTGAACAAAATAATCAACCCCATTAAAAGAATCTTGTAAATTTTTTAAACCAAAAACATGTTCCCATTTATCACTTAAAATAAATTTATTTGAAGTATTGTAATTTAAATAAAAACCTATTTTAGTATTTAAAAACTCTTTTTTTAAGTCACAAATCAAATTTTGCAAATCTTTTGGTTTTTTAGAAACAACAACAGTTATAGTCAAATTTTCGTTTAAAACCCTTGCAACCACATGATTTATTGTGTTTCCTTTTTTATCTTTTAACCAATTTTTAAAAAACAACAATAGTTTATTTAAAATTGGATGCAAAAGAATACAGTTATCAATTTCAACAATATTATTTGTATTTTCTTGTTGAAAACCAATTTTATTATCCTTTACAAAAAAAGATACTTTATTTCTATAATTAAAATCTTTTTTACTTTTATTTGCTATTACCTCACCTGAATAAATATCTGCAAAGTATTTTGATATAATTTTTCTTTTTAATTCTAATCCATTTTCAACTGAAATATGTTGATAGTCACAACCACCACAATTTCCACAAAAATTACATTTTGGCTTTATTCTTAAACTACTACCCTCAACAACTTTTTCTAATTTTGCATTTATAAAATTCTTTTTTTCAAAAAATTTTTCCGCAACAACAATTTCTTCAGGCAAAACGCCTTTAACACAAACTTTGGTTTCTTCATTATTTATGTAAGCAACACCTTCACCATTTATATTAACTTCATTAATTTTTAATGTTAAATTTTCTTTTTCCATATTCTTTTCTTTTATAAATTATATTTTATATATGTAATTTTATATTAAAAGATAAAAAAAGTATAGAACTTTATAAAAATATAATAAAAAAAAGAAAGAGACAAGCACACTCCCCCGTGCCATTTTTGATTTTTTTAATAATTTGATACATTGTATAATTTTTTGTGCTATAATTTATATGAATAAAAGTTGGAGATATTATGTCTGATAAACATTTTTTAATTGATGATATAGAATTAATGAAAGAATGGAATTGGGAGAAAAATAAAGCTCTTAATATTTTTCCTGATTTGCTTACTTGTGGCACCACAAAAAAAGTTTGGTGGAAATGTAAAATTTGCAATCATGAGTGGCAAGCATCTGTTAATCATAGAACATACAAATTAAAACCTACAAATTGCCCTAAATGTGCAGTGAATAACCGAACTGAAAATAGGCAGAGATTATTAAAAGAAAAATCAAATATAAAAATTACATATCCTAAAATTTTAGATGAGTGGGATTGTGTAAAAAACGAAATGTCTCCAGAATCTATCACCAAAGGCTCTCATGCAAAAATATGGTGGAAATGTAAAAATGGTCATAGTTGGCAAACTTCTGTTGGAAATAGAATTAAAGGTCATGGTTGCCCATATTGTTCAGGAAGATTTGCAATTAAAGGAATTAATGATTTGCAAACAGTTAATCCCTTATTAGCAAAAGAATGGAATTATAATAAAAATGGGAATTTAAAACCAGAAGATGTAAAATATGGCTCTACAAAAAAAGTTTGGTGGAAATGTAAAAATGGTCATGAATGGCTTGCTTCAATTTCTAATCGAAATAAGAAAAGAGGGTGCCCTATTTGTTCAAAATATAGACACGTGTCTTTACCAGAAAAAGCAATTTATTATTATTTTTCTCAAAAGTTTCAAATTAACGAAAATATAAAAATAAATAAACAAATGGAATTAGACTTGTTTTTCCCTGAATTAAATTTAGGTATTGAATATGATGGTCGTGCTTGGCACAAAAATTTAGAAAGAGACTTAAAAAAAGATGAACTCTGCGAATCTAACAATATTAAATTAATTAGAATTAGAGAAAAAGGTCTAATTGAATATAAAACAAGTGCTTATATAATTACAACACAAAACCCAGACTCTTCATTAATGTTTATGGAGCAAGTTTTAATTGAAATTTTAAGTTTTATTAATCAAACATATAATATGAATTTATCTATTGATATAAATATAGAAAGAGATTATTATTCTATTTTATCTTTAATTGAAAAATTTGAAACAAAAAATTCATTGTCAACACAATTCCCCGAACTATTAAAAGAGTGGAATTATGAGAAAAATGGGA
Organism: Clostridia bacterium; assembly: GCA_045637945.1. GTDB lineage: Bacteria > Bacillota > Clostridia > Christensenellales > UBA1242 > UBA7862. Next base: position 1,391 of record JAZUAI010000057.1, on the reverse strand, counting down.
ATTTAAAACCTAATATGATTTCAAAAGGGTCTAGTAAAAAAGTTTGGTGGGTTTGTAAAAATGGGCATGAGTGGAAAACTTCGATTAGTAATAGAACTAATGATAAAAATAAAAATCAATGTCCATTTTGTCAAAAAAAGAAAACTGTTGTTGGGGTTAATGATATTGTGACTCTTAATTCAAAATTTCTTGTAGACTGGGATTATAATAAAAATAGAATTTCACCAAATAATTTTATGGAACATTCAGGTGTTGTTGTTTGGTGGAAATGTCATATTTGTGGGTTTGAATGGAAAGCAACTATAGATTCTAGAAGTAAACATGGATGTAGATATTGCTCTAGAAAAAAATCTTGGGAAAATCGAGTAAAAGCAGTTAAAAATATTGAAACGGGAGAAATATTTGAATCTGCAACATCTGCCGGTTTAAAATATAATATAAAGGCAAATTTAATTAGAAGAGTTTGTGTTAGGGAAAGAAAAACTACAAGCGGTTATCATTGGGAATATATAGAAAAATAAAAAAAACGAACTTTGTTTTAGGTTCGTTTTTATTTCACTAGTTTCAAAAGTTAGCGACTAATAAACTTCTCTTTTACACAACACCTAAGCTTATCATCATCGCTTTATTAACTTGATTCATTTTAATAGAATTTAATTCTCCTATTTTTTCTTTTAACCTTGTTTTATCTATCGTTCTTATTTGTTCAAGTAATATTACAGAATCTTTTTCTAAACCATATTCCTTGCCAGACAATTCTATATGCGTTGGGAGCTTTGCTTTGTTAAGTTTGCTAGTTATTGCAGCCGCTATTACTGTTGGGCTGTATTTATTGCCAATATCATTTTGCACAACAAGAACAGGTCTTACACCTCCCTGCTCACTTCCAACAACTGGGCTTAAATCCGCAAAATATAATTCTCCCCTTTTTACCATTTCACTCCCTAACTAGCCAACTTTCATATTTAAAATTTTTATCTTGTGTTAAACAAAAAGTTTCAAAAAACAAAGATCGTGTTACATTTGAGTATGATTTTATTGAAAAAAGTTTTTTCTTTTCATTCATTGTATGATTTGTTAAACAATAATTGTTACCTCCTAAAACTTTTGTCTTTCTTATCATAAATATTACCCCTACAAATATTTTTAAACATAAAAAAAAAGTGTAACCAAAATTACACTCTTTTCTATTTTATTATTTGTTTTTTTTAAAAAATTATACAAATTGCTGTTGCCATAGAATTATTGTGAGAAATGTTTATATCTACACTTTTATTTCCTTCCAAAAGCTTTTTAATTTTTTCGTTTTGTAAGTTTATATAAGGAGATCCACTTTCTTTATGTAAAACTTCAACATCTAACATACCTATATCTTTTGTAAAGCCTGTTTT
>JAZUAI010000056.1:0-7139 GCA_045637945.1 Clostridia bacterium | reverse complement strand
ACAAATTAAACAATATTTAAAAAAGTTCAATTTGTGTTTTATTTTGTTGTGTTTATTTTTTGAAACTTGATAATTTTGATGAATTTTTAAACTGTTTTAATACATTTGAACTAAAATTTGTAATTCTTGCAGAATCAATATCCTTTTGCTTTTTTGAATATTCATATAACTTATCTAACAATTTACTGAAACTATATTTTTTACTTTTCCATAAATAATTACTTAGTGAACCAGGAATTGTATTTATTTCATTTAAATAAACTTGATTGGTTTTTGAATTTATTAAAAAATCAATTCTAACTATGCCTTTACAGCCTAAAACCTCAAAAGCTTTCTTTCCCATCCCTTTTATTTGATCTTCAACTTCTCTTTCTATATTTGCAGGAATAATTCTATCGGCACTTTCCATACCCTTTGCAGAAGAATTATCATTTAAATATTTACCTTCAAAAGTTAAAATTTCTTTGTCTACAACAACTTCCTCAATATCAGACAATTCATAATTTTCTCTACAACCTAGTATTGATAAATTCACTTCTCTTAAATTTTCAACAGCTTCTTCAATTATTACGGTATTATCAAATAAAAAAGCAAAAGAAAGAGCATTTTTAAGCTTTGATAAACTCTTACAATAAGTTATGCCTACACTACTACCCAAGCTTGCAGGTTTAACAATTAATGGGAGCTTTAACCCTTTTAATTTTTCCTTTAAACTTTCAAAACCTTTTTTATATTCTTTTTTAAATACAGAAACATATTTTGTCTGTTTTATTCCCTCATAACTTAAAATTTGTTTTGTAAAAAGTTTGTTCATACAAACAGAACTTGAAAGTGTGTTAGGAGAAGAATAATTTATGTTACACAATTCTAATAACCCTTGCAATTCTCCATTTTCCCCACCTCCTCCATGAGTTGCTAAAAAAGCGAAATCTATTTTAAAAACTTTTTTTAATCTATTGCCCTTTTTTACATACAATAAAGAATCAGTCCCTAAACAAAATTGTTTATATTTATTATTAAAATTTGTTGTATCAACAAAAGTTTTTATATTAAAAAAATCTTCATTTGAGTACCAAAAACCATCTTTTGATATGTAAATTGGCACTGCATCATATTTATCCTTATTTAAAGCATTTAAAGTTTGAATACCTGTTATAATTGAAATATCATGTTCAACACTTTTACCACCAAACAAAACTATAACTTTTTTCTTTATATCTTTTTTAACTTTCATATTTTTTAATAATCCTTTTACTTTTTATATGAAAATTAACCTTTTTTTGTTAAAAAAAAAGAACAAGGCTTCTACATATAAGTCTTGTTCTTTAATTTTTAAATATAAGTATCAGGCAAATCATTTTCAAACAAAATTGCATCACCCTTTTTAATAAAATCTTTCATTAACAGTTTTGCTTTTTCTAAAGTTTCTGCTTGATAAATATTTTCACTGTTGAATTTTTCTTCATCTAAACCTTGTTTAATATCAGCAAAATTCACTTTGTTAACTATAACAACAATATCGGCAATTTTAGCAATTTTCTTGCCAAAATTTTTGTTTGCCTCTTTTAAACTATCTCCAAGTTCAACCAAACCAGGAGTAATAACTATTTTTCTTTCACCCAAACATTTTAAAACATCTAGCGCAATAGCACTTCCCTCAACGTTTGAGTTAAATGAATCATCTAAAATGATGTTTGTATCTGTTTTAATAATTTCTAGTCTGTGAGGAACAGATTTTAATTTTGATATTCCAGCAACAATTTGTTTGTTTGACAAACCAAGTTTTTTTGCCATTTGAACACACATTAAAATATTTCCAACATTGTGTTCTCCCAATAAAAATGTTTTGCATTTAAAAACTTCTTTATCAATAATTAAATCAAACTTTGTTCCATTTTCATCATAAGAAATATTTTTTGCATTAACGAAACTATCTTTACCAGAAACAGAAACGACATTTTTATCTATTTGGCATTTATCAAATAAAGATCTTGAACCTTCATTATCACCATTAAAAACTGCATAACCATCGCTTGGCAAACTTTCAATTAACTCATATTTTGTTTTTAAAATATTATCAGTTGTTTTAAAAGTTGTTAAATGTTGGTTGCCAACCCCGGTTATCATACCATACTTAGGTTTTATAAAAGAACATAACTTTTTAATGTCTTTTTTATGTTTTGCTCCCATTTCTGCAATTAAAATTTCATCTTCGGCAGCTAAATAGTTATTGATTACTTTGGATAAACCTGTTGGAGTATTAAAACTATGAGGACTCATACAGACCTTATATTTTTCTGACAAAATTGTATTTAAAATATATTTTGTACTTGTTTTACCAAAACTACCCGTAACCCCAATTTTTATAAGATTTGGTTGTTTTTTTAGTTTTCCTTTTGCCTTTGCAATATACCCCTCAACAATTAAAGATTCTAACGGAATTAAAATTATATGAGCCAAAGGAACAACAAATGGTATTGTTAACGGAATTAAACACAATGCCCCAAACTTAATAAAACCTAAAAACTCAGTTGATAAAGCAATTGCGTAAAATGATAAGAAATAAACAATTATAAAAGTTAAAATGTTTATTCTTCTCATTCTAAGGGTGTTTTTTAAGTGAATCTTTTTTGGAGAACGATAAATATTTACAATTAAAACTATTGAAAAATAGAAATAAAAAATTAAGCCAATATAAGAATACAAAAAATTATCGTGGTAAGTATTAAATAATGCATTTGTTACTAACATACAAAACAAACTTAACAAACTTAATAAAATCATTCTTGAAACGTGTTTTGCTTTTGTATCTTTAAGCCAAACAAAGTAACCTTTTAATTTATAACCAGACAATTGAATAATTTGAAAAAACTTATATGCAGCAAAACACATAAGCAAACTATTTACCAAAGACAACACAATGGCTATATATAAGTGAATATTGTCAACAGCAAAAAAACTCATTTAACTTTCCTTTTATTTCAAATTATAAAACTATTTTTAACAAAAAAATGATAAAAGTATATATAAAAACAATTTAGCCTTTTCCAAATAAGCAAAATGACCACATTTTTCAAACTTTATCACTTCACACTCTTTTATATTATTTTTAAAGATTTTTGTAAAGTAAAATGGCGTTTCTTTATCTAAAGTTCCCCAAACTAACAGGGTTGGACTTTCTATTTTGCAAAGTTGTTTCCTTTGATCATAATTAACTATATTTGTAAAAGATTGCTTCATAACTGGATTTAACTTTTTGTATTCTTCAGAACCAAAGGTTTTTAATTTATCAATGTTATACAAACCTCTATGAGCTAAAAAACTTAAAAATTTATATTTTTTGATTTTAAACCATTTTAAAAAATTTCTTTTTTTTAACCCTGCACATCCTGTCAAAAGCATTTTATTTACAAAATGTGTTTGCGAAGCCAAATATATTGCAACCCTTCCACCAAAAGAATGAGCAATAACATCCACCTTTTTGACTTTTAACGAGTTTAATAACCCAATAACCATATTCGCATAATCTTCAATTTTTAAAGGTTTTTCCGGCATTGAAGAATTGCCAAAAGGGGGAAAATCTAAGTTTACACAAAATCGTTTTTCACCCATTTTTTCAAAAAAATACTTAAAACTTAAAGAACTACCTTCCCACCCATGTAAAAATAATAAAGGGCAATCTTCATTACCCTTTCCTTTTGTTATGTAATAAATTTTTAAATCATCATAATTAAATATCATAAATAAAGCCACATAATTAATGCGTCATTATCTTTATAGTATTTTTTTCTAATATTTGTTACAGTAAAACTCATTTTTTTATAAAAATTTATTGCTTTTTCATTTTTTTCATCAACTTCTAGGGATAAAGTTGAAACATTGTTTTGTTTTGCAATTTCTATAATTTTTTTAATTAATAAAGCCCCTACACCTTTTCGTTGAAAATTTTTATCAACTGCAATTCCAATAATATTATAATCGTCAATTGTGTCAAAAACACCAATATACCCTATTGCTTTTTCATTTTGAATTGCAACAAAATATTTTCTTGTAGTTTGATTAAATTCATCAAAAAAACATTGTTCCGTCATTTGGTCATATTCTGACATTTCTGCACAATGAATTAAAAATAGGTCTTTATAATAATTTTTAGAACATTCAACAATTTTGATCATACTGTCTTATTTTCTCTCTTTAATAATTCTTCTTCAGCTTGTGACAAAGCCAAATAAATTGGTTTTAAATCTTGACTGAAAGCTTTTTTAGAAACTAATAAATTAACAAATTCAATATAATCACTAGTTGAAAGAGTGATAACAGTTGCACAATTTTGTTCTGTTTTATATTCAATGTTATAAGAAAATAAAGGCATTTTATTTTCTTTTAAAAATTCTTCTAACTCTGATGAAGTTAATAATGTTTGTTTTTGTAAAACACCTGTTGAAGAACTAACTGCAAAATAATATTTTGTTGATGTGCTTTTTATAATTATTGCAAAGTTTGTTGAAACTTTTAAATTTTTAATAATTGCATAACTTAAAAGTTCAAGCATATTAACACCAATTGCTTTTATATGTGGATGAGCGCACATAAAAGCCTTAACTGTTGACACCCCAATTCTAACACCAGTAAAAGACCCTGGGCCCAATACAACACTAAGTAAACTTAAGTCTTTTACACTTGCATTTGCTTTTTGCAAAATCTTGTCAATTTGAGGCAAAAGATGTTGCAAATGTTTCATATTTGTTTCTTCATTTTCTAAAAAAACATTATTTCCTTTTAAAATAACTTTAAGTTTTTCGCTACTAGTATCAATAATCAAATTCATCTTAATTTATACCTCAAATAGTTTTTTATTTTTTCTTTATTCTCTGTTTTTAGTTATAAAATATACAAAAAACTTTGCCAAAACAAAGTTTTTTAATAATTATATTTTGCATAGTATTATTCAAATTTTAATAGTTTTCAACAATAATATTCCTACTATTTTTACCAAGTTTTACTATTGTAATTTTTTTATACTTACTTGGTAAATGATTTTCAACTTTCTCTGGCCACTCAATAAATTTTATGGCTTTATTATCATCAATAATTTCATCAAACCCTATATTTACAACCTCTTCATCATCTTCAATTCTATACATATCAAAATGATAAAAATGATGTGAAGCTGTATTATATTCGTTAACTAGAGTAAAAGTTGGGCTTGTTATAGATTTTTCAATTCCAGCATGATTTAAAATGTTTCTAACTAAAACACTCTTTCCTGCGCCCAAATCACCACTAAGTAAAATAACTTCACCAGGCTTTAAACTTTTAAAAATTTTTTTAGCAAGACATTTTGTTTTCTTTTCAGAAATAGAAATAAAAGAATTTTCTACTTTTTCTTCATTAACTTTTGATGAAAAAATATAAAAATATTTTTGTGACTTTTTAAATAATAAAGGTAAAAGAAGAGTAACAATAAATCCAGCAACTAAGTATTTTAAAAAGCTAAAAAAAACAATTCCTGGTAAAATTTGACACAAATAATAATAAGCACATAAGAGTATTAAAGTAATAAAAACTTTAAAAGCTGTAAATATTAAATTATTTTTAACTTCATATTTTATATACTTTTCTTCAATGCTACACCCAATAAGAATTGACAAAGATATTCCAATAAATTCAAAAATAACACTATTTGTAAAATTATTTGTAAATATTTCTCCACTAAAACAAAACAACAAAACAACAAGCAAAGGAGCTAAAACCCACATAAAATGTTTAACTTTTGCTTTTTCTAGTTTTACAAACTTCAATATTATTAAAGACAAAACAAAACTTATGGCAAGACCTACAATAATATCTAATAAATAGTTTTGAGCAAAATAGATTTTTGACAAACCAATCAAACAAGCTATAACAACTACTGCAATAAAAATTAAAAATCTATAAAGCTTATTTTCAATATTTTTTCTTACAGAAACATAAAAATAAGTTGAGTTTTGACCTGCTAACATTGCTGTTGCACTTGGCAAAGACCCACTATATGCATTTTGTATTGCAAGCAAACTTGCATTTTTTTGATAAGGTCTTGGATTAGCAATAATATTTTTTAAAGCAAGAGATCCTATTGCAAACCCAAAGAAGTAAGTAAGCCAATATTTGAAAGCAAATCTTTTGTCAAAAACCAAATAAAATAATGCAAACATTATAACAAAAAATGGTAACTGACCCAAAAATTCAAATATAGTTGCCACCATAGTTAGTCCATTGGTAGCCAAACTTTGCAAATACTCTATCAATTCCATATTAGATACTTTCCCCTTTGTTCTTATCTTTTTTTATTTTTTTCGTTACTTACTTGTCTTTTTTGCTATTTTAACTTCTTGTTTCTTTACTGTTTTAGTTTTTGATTCTTTCTTTTTAACCTCTGATTTGACAGCTTTTTCTTTTTTTAATTTTTCTTTTACTTTCTTATCTTCTTTTGCCTTCTCTATTTTAGCTTTTTGAGCAGCTTTTTTAAACGCAAGCTTTTCTTTTTCAATTCTTAACTTCTCTTGTCTTTCTTCTTCTTTTTCAATTCTTTCAAAAGTCTTTAAATTATTTCCTTCATTTAATAATTTTTCCAGACTAAAAAATTCCCTTTTTTGTTTAGTAAAAATATGAACAAACAATTCACCATAGTCAAGAATAATCCATTCACTTAAATTAAAACCTTCTCTATTTACAAGTTCAAGAGAGCTATTTAATTTAACAACTTCCTCCTCAACATAATCAGCCAAAGATTTTGTATGTGTTGTGCTTGTTGCTGTTACAATTATGTTAAAATCAACAACATTTTTCATTTTAGTTGTATCTACTACAACAATATTTTCTGCCTTTTTGTCTTTTAAAAATTCACAAATTTTAATTACATTTTGAGGAACTTTCATATTAGCAATCTCCTTTTAATATGTTATAACATAAGGTCAAAAAAAACAAGCAAATTTAAAAAACCATAAATTATGTTTTAATTTTTTATTTTTGGTAAAAATTATTTTATGCAAAAATTAAAATTTTCTAATACAATTGATTTTGTTTTTATAAATTTTCTTTTATTTTTAATAACTTTCACTTGGTCAAAATTTATAAATAAAAATATTTTTACTTCTTTA
>JAZUAI010000055.1:0-10481 GCA_045637945.1 Clostridia bacterium | reverse complement strand
AATAACTAAAGAAGAATTTAAAAAAATGGCAATTAAAAAAATAACAATTTTAAAAAATAATAACTTTAAACAATTTATTTTAAACCTTAAAAAAATTAGAGTTGACCACAACTTTAAGTTCTTGTTTTTAGTTGTTTTGTATTATTTTTTTAACTTAGTTGTTTTGCCTTAGTTTTTTGTCTTGGTTGTTTTGTCTTAGTTTTTACTCTTTGTTTTTAGTCTTAGTAATTTTGTCTTTTATTTTTTGAGTATAAGTTTCAAAGGTTTCTACCCCATCTTCAAGCTGAGTGTAAACATCATTTTTAATTTCACTCAAATCTTTTGTTTTTAGGTTTGAAGATAAAACACCCGTTGAAATTAAAAAAGCAATAACAAATGAAACAACTTCAATAACAATTTTAACCTGAAAGTCTACGCCAAAAAAATTTAAAACAAGTTGAGTTAAAACAATAAAAAAACAAACGCATAAAATTGTAATCGTTAATGCTTTGTTTGTTTTTTGGTTTTTAGGTTCAACTTGTGCTGGGGTAAAATCTTTAGGTTGATTTTCTATATCTTTAGTTTCATCAATTTTTAAATTATTGTTTTCAGTTTCACTTTTCATTTTTTTCAATGCCCCTTTTTAAAACTGCACTTCTAATTTCTTTAATTTCTTCTTTTATGTCTTTTACAATGTCAAGATGACTACTCAATTTTTGTATGGTATCTTGATATTTTTTTTCACGCTTGCCACTATCTTTTAATTGGTAAATCAACAACCCAACAAACAGCGCTGACCATATTCCATTTGTTAAGGCAAGCTCTAATAATTGTTGCCACATTAGTTTTTTCCTCCATTATTTTTTAATAACCCAAGCATTGTTTATTTTGTAACCAGCCCCTTTTGAAAGATCGTATTTTAAGTTGTTTGTTTTAAACTTTTTAATATTGCATAACACTTTTGCTACACCACTTTTTAGTTTGCGTTCATCAATTTTTTGTGCCAAATGTTTATTTTAACCTTTGCATAGTATTTAAAATTTTGCCCTATTTTTAACCCCAGTAAAAAAGGGAAACTTAAAAAAATAGCCACCCTTTAAAACACATTGATTTTATTTTTTATTTAAAAAACAGTTTAAATCTTTAACAGCATTTATTTAAATTTAAACTTTAAACAGTTAAAGATTTTTACCTTTTTTAATAATTTAACTTTTATTTTTTTGTTATTTATTAAATTAAAAAAATAATTAACACAATTTAATTCTTATTTATTTTTTATTTATTTTCTATTCGTTTTTTATTTATTATTTTAATTTAATTTTTTTATTATTTTTTAACCCTTTTTAAGGTGTTTTTAATACCGACCAACCGGTCGCAAAACAAATAAACACCGCTAAAATAAAGGCGATTGATACGATTGGTTGCAAAACCAACCCGTTTTTGAAATATTGCAAAAAAAAACAGTTTTTATTATTTATTTTATTTAATTATTTATTTTTTAAATTACCTATTTAATCTAATTATTATTCAATTATTTTAATTTTAATAATTGCAATTTAATTTAAGTTTAATGATTATCAATTTAATTTAATTTTTAATAATCACTTTTTTTTAGTTAGGTTTAATAATCACCAATTTTGATTTCAACTACTTTTGTGGGGCGTGAAATAAATAAGGCAAAAAATTATTCTTCAACATTAAACACAAACTGTGGTGTAGAAATATATGGATTTTCACTAGTAGATAAAAACTTAAAACTAAAAAACTTTCCTGTTAAATTTATTCTAACTCTTTGCAAATTTTCATCTGCTTTTATTGGATATTCTTTTGAGGTTTTATCTGTTGAAACAATAAGTGTGCAATCGGTTTTGCTTATTAAATTTACTTCTTTTAAAATTTTGTTTTTGTCAAACTCACCCAAGGTTAAGTTGCCACCCACCCAAACTTTTGGCAAAACTTCTTCACCCAATAAACCATTTTCTGTTAGTTGCCAAAGCTTTGTGCCAAGAGAAGTGTTAAGCGATAAAATAAGTTTTGAAATAATTTCATCTTTAATACCAAGCATACAACTTATGTCAATGCCTCTGGTAATTGTATAAGACTTTGTTTGAATATCATAAATAATCAAACAGTTGTTTTTGTGGTCAATTTCCCTTTCACAACCAATGGTGAGGTTGTCGTTAAAGTTAAGAGAGCAAGCAATATAAAGTTTGCCATTAAAGTAAGTTGTGTTTGCAGTTTGCTCATTGTTTTTGGTAAACACCTTAGCAAAGCTATCATCAAATTTTTCTACATTAAAGCCATCAAATTTATAAAGCCCATCTTCACACAAAAAGAAAATATCTGTGCCACAAATGGTTGCTGTGTTGCAAAAAACTTTTGCGCTTGAGTTAAAAATGTTTGTAGCAGAAAACTTTGAGTAATTTGAGTAACTTGAAATTTTTGAAATACCAAAGTCACGAAAAACAAAAACATTGTCTTGAAAAGAAATCAAGTTTTTTAAAGAGCCCTTATAGTCGTTAAGTTCAATACTGCCAGCACTTGTAACAGAAACAGAAGATGTTGACCAGTCAAGAGGGTTAAGGTTTGAAGAATACCTAACCAAATAATTTTTTTCGCTATCAATAGCAAACAATCTTTGGTTGTGCAAACAAATTGAAGAAAACTTTGGTGCGCTTTCAACTTGATAAGGCATTTTGTCGCAATACCAAACCATAAGGCTATCGCTTGGCGAACAAAAACCAATAACATCTTCACCGTTAACCCTAAATGTAATTGCGTTTGGAGTTTCTTGAAACACAAATTCGTTTAAGGTATAAATGGTGTCGTCATAGCCAAACATATTTATAAAATAAATAACATTGTCACTGCCAAGAGCGATTAAGGCATATTCATAATCTTGATTATGCTTGCTAAAAAATTTGTATCGCCAAAGTTTTGTAAACCTGATAGAGCCAGAATAGTTGAGTTTTCTTAACTCTTGCAAAGAAGTTTTGTGCTGAGGCAAAGTAAGTTCTTCTGCCCCACAAGATTTTTTTAACACACCTTTATCAACCATAAAGTTGAAAGTGGAAATTGTTTCTTCTTGTTTTAAATCAAACTTATTTGCCTTTGTGTTTATCATTGGCGAAAAGTTTTTTATTGTTAGCCTTTCTTTTTTATACTTTTTCATTTTGTTTTACTCCCACCTTTTATGGTTTGGCATAACAAAACCTTTTATTTTTTTACTTCCTATTTCACTTAACTCTTTTTCAAAAATTTCTTGATACATAAAACCATCATCAAACAAACCACAAACAAAGCAATAATTTGCCATAACACCCATTAAAAATGTTTTGTTTGTAATGCTTAGGTTAATATCAATATTGTCGTCAGGGTTTGAAACCACACTTGGCAAATAACTATACACTATGTTTGCAATGCTAACTGATTTGTCTTTTAAAATAAGTTTTTTATTAGTAAGATCGCACTTTAACCTTTTATCAATTACATTTGTTAGTTTTATTAACTTATAAAACCTGTTTTGTAACAAACTTAAGTTAATTTCGCCATTTTCTACAACAACTTGCTCACTATTTAACAAACAAAACTTTTCAAAACTGGCAAGATACTCACAAGTGTTGTTTATGCTAAGAACAATTTTATAAAACTCTTCTTTGCCCTTCTCAGTTTCATTTTCTAAACTGCCAGAAGATAACAAAAAAGACATATCATCTTGCAAATCAAAAAATTTTGACAAACTTTCAATTAATTTTATAACAGTCATAATTTTTTTTAAATTTTCTCCTTTTAATAATTTTTTTTAAAACACCTTAAAACCATTTTGTTGTGTGGGCGTTTGTTATGTCTTTATTTGAAAACCTTTCAAAATAACTAAGATAACTACTAAATAAATCTCTGTTTTTTGTTAAAACCTCTTCTTCAGTTTTGTTAGTTAACTTTAAATTATCTTCTTGCATCTTCTTTAAGTTTTTTAAAAAATACTTAACACTTGTTTGTTTTGTTTTTGTTAAAACACTTGCATTAAGTTGTTTGCCAGCAATAAAACAAAAAGTTGAGTGACTTTGGCAAAAATTGTGCACTTCAAAATTTTTTGTTTTTGTGTTAAAGGCAATAAAATAATTTTTATCAATTTCTTTAATTCTTCTAGTTATGTTAAATAAATCGTTTTTAACTATTTTTAAGTGTTTTTTAAGTGCTCTCATTTTTGCCTTAAGTATGCTATCCCCTTTTTATAATTTCTTTTCTTTTTGCGTTTGTTTATTTTAAATAAAAATCTGCAATGGTTTTTGTTTTAAAGTTTTTGCGTATTTAGTTTTAATTTTGATAGTTTTGCTAGTTTTAAGGTTTTAACTTTGAGTTTTGCGTTTTAAAAGGTTTTTCAATTTTTTTCTTTTAAATTTTGTTTTTTCTTTTTGTTATTTGCGTTTTTAATTCTACTGCCCTTTTTTTTAAATGGTTTTAAGTGTTTTTGTTTAAAAAAAATTTATAAAAATTATTCTGCTGTAGTAATATTGCTAATTTTGCCTTGAGAAGCTGGTCTATCACATACAAGTTCAGCATATTTAACCAAAGTTGCAGAATATGTTGGATGTGTTGCACTTGGAATTAAAATGTTTCCGTTTTCGCTTTCAACCCATTCCCAATCACAAAGTTGGTGTAAGTTAAAGTCTTTTGTGTTAAGTAAATACATTGTTCCATCATCAACAAATCTTTCATAAACAATAGGTGTGCCAGCATAAGTCATTGCTTTGTAGCCACCTTCTAAGGTTGCAATATCAATGTTTCTTCTAAAAGTGCTTAAATATTTTTGATAAGCGTTTCTTACATCGCCAGAAACTGCAATAAAGTCAACTTGTTCGCCACAGTTTTCTTCAATTGAGTTAAGAGCAGTTTGAATCATAATATCGTCAATAGGAGTTGCAGTTTTGTTGTTTTCGTTAATGTAAGGGTAAAGCCATTTATATTGTGTTCTGTCAACGCCATATAAAACTTTGTTTTGTTCAGTTGTATCAAACAATCTTTTAATACCAGTGATTTCTTTGTCTTTTGAGTTGCATGCATAAGCCTTATAACCTGCTTGGCAAACACTTGAAATGTTTGATTCGTTAAAAGTTACAGCTTTGTTTGCTCTGTCAACATAAACAACAGTTAAACCAGATTTAACAATGTTTTCTCCGTTGTAAATATCAACCTTTGCACCTTCAACAAAGTTTTTAACACTGTCAAAAGTTACAATGTTGCCTTCTACAGTGGAAACTGTTGCAAGCAAGCCTGTTCCATCACCATAAAGCATACGGCCAAGGTTGAAAGAACTTGATTTAATTAAACTTTCCATTTCATCATTAAGTAAATTTACAAAAGCACCTTTGTTTGATGCACTTGCTCTTATTGCCTTATCTGTAAGTGAAATTGTGCCATAAAGGTTTTTAAGAGATGTTTTAAATTGCAAATGATTGTGTTGGCTTGCAACAGGTAAAGCACCATCTTCACTGCCTGCACCAATACCACCATTAATGCCGTATGGAGCAAGTTTGATAATTTCTTTGCCAAAAACATCTTTGCTTGTTTTATTAATTTTGCTTAAAAAAGCATTTGAATTTATGTTAAGTTGTTCACTTAATACATTTAAGTAAACAGATTTTAATGCGTTTTGTGCACTAGTTAAAGTAACCATATTTTAAAAATTTTTCTCCTTTTTTTGTTGTGTTTTTATTTTTAAAACTTTTTAAATTTTTGTTTTAAACTTTTGTTTTAAATTTGCCTTTTGGCATATTTTTTCAGGTTTAAACATCTTTTTTTAAACCTTATTGTTTTTTTAATGCGTTTAATCTAAAAGCTCACTTGCAATTTTACCAGCCTCTTTTAAGGTTTTTGGTTTTTCATATGGGCTTAACACTGTTTGGTTGCCCTTTTGATTTGCAATTAAAGTTGGGCTTGAAAAACTTTGAATTGAACTAAAATAATCATTTAAAATTTTTGTTTTTATTTGTTCGTTATCATAAACATACTTTTGCAAAAATTCAGGGTTTGACAAAACTTTATTAAAATCAAAATAGTTTTTTGATGCAAACTCTTTCCAAGCATCTTCTAGGGGGTTATCACCCTTATCTAGTTTTACCAAATCAAAAAGTTGATTTTTAAAATCACTTGCAGTTGGGTTTTGTTCAAAAAACTTTTTTGCATAACTTAAAAACTCTTTTGTGTTTTGCAAATTTGTTACACCTAGGTTTTCTTCTGTTGAAGTTTTGTTTGTTTCAAATATTTTTTCTATTTCACTGTTTTTATTTAATTTTTGTTCTTTTGTTGAAAAATCATTTAAAACAATGTTTTTGTTGTTTTCTTCACCACTATTTGCATTTTCTTGCATTTTCAAAAAAGAGTTTTCGTTTGTTTTCATTTGGTTTTCGTTTGTTCCCATTTGGTTTTCGTTTAAACTTAAAGATTTTTCACCATTTAAATTAAATTGTGATTTCTCTTGTTTTAACTCTGCCAAAGCCTGACATTTTTTTGTGTAATCGCTTTGCAAATTATTGTATGCTTCAAGCAAAGCTTCACCACTTTTAAATTTTCCAAATTTGGAGCCAGAAATTGTTTGCTCTGCCCTGTTTTCTGTTTGATTGCCAAAGAGTGTCTCTTTAGCAACACTAATATGTGAAACTTCTTCACCGTGGCTGTCTAAAACTTTTTCTAGTTGTTCCAAATTAACAAGTTTGTTTTTCATCTCTTTATATTTTCCTTTTTTTTATTTAAGTTTTATTTCTATTTTAAGTTTTTTATTTTTTTTAAATTTAGAATTTAAGTTTATTTTTTTTGTTATTTACTTTTAAACCTTTACTTTTGGGGTATAAAAAAGATTTGCAAGGATGAGTTTTTTCCTTACAAATCTTTATTTGTTTTTATTAAGTTGTTTTTAATGTCTTTAAGTCTTTTATTTAAAAACCTTTAAATTATTTTTTTTTAAACAATTCAACATTTTTAAAATTTTATTGGATAGGCTCAGCAGGTGTAATATCAACCGGTTTAACAACTGTTGTAGGTGTTACAAGTGTTTCAGCTGTTTGCAAAACAGAAGTTGATGTTTCAGTTAAATTTTCTGGGGCTGGGTTATTTTCCAAACCAACATTATTATCATTTGTTACTTCTTGCCCACTTTCTTCAGTTAATGTTTCTATTGTTAAAACATCTTCGTCTTTTGTTTTTGCTTTTAAAATTCCACTAACTATTTCTTCAACACTTGAGTTTTGGTTTGGTTGTAAATCTAAATTTCCATTTTGCAAAATCGCAGTTTCAGGTTGCAAACTTAAATCTTCAGTAGTTGAAAATTCATCATCATTATTATGTCTTTGTTCATAACTTCTGTTTAAACTTTCGGCAACTTTTTGTGCTTTTTGTTTTAACTGACCTTTTGTTGCAATAGTTTGGTCTTTAAAAAACAAATAACTTCCCTCACAAGCATCTTCAATTTCTTTAATATCAAAAAAGTGCCCAGGTTCAGATTTTAAAACCTTACCTGTTTTTATTTTTGGAGGAATATCACTTTCAAGTTTTGTTAAATCTCTATAATATTTATCTCTACTAAAAAAATGCATACCTGAGCGCATCATATGAGTTAAAGAATTGTCCAAACTTGCATAATAAACACTAGGAGCAACTGCTAAAGATTTTACTACAGTTGAAGCTTTTAATAACCCCCTACCTAGCAATCCAGAAATTTCTTTGTAAGCAAACCTATCTGCACCAATTTCACTTGGAGATGAACCCCAATCTGTTTTTGTGTATGGTCCGTTATAATGACTTACACTTTCTTTTTGAGGTGTTTTGCCATCATATTGAGCAATATGCCTAAACTCATGAAAAGCAATTTTAAAAATTGCAACTGGGTTATTTCTAATTATATTTTGAATAGACATTGCAACACCGTATCTTTCGCCATTATCACCCAAACGGGTTGCAAAAGCATTTGGTTGTGCCCCTGTAAAAAAAGCAAGGTCAATTTTATTTCTATCAATGCCCATTTTTAAACAACTGTAATCAGCAACCAAGTTAACAGCCCTATCAGCCCACCTTATTTTTTCAATAGGTGAAAAATGTTTATAACCTTTTCTTGCACTTCCCAACATATGCTCTGCCATTTGTTTTTGCAAAGATATCAACTCTTGTTGTTGAGTAGGATTTAAATTTTGTGAGTTATCGTCAATAACCATATTTTTTGACATTGTTGTATCCACTTTAAGTTTTAAACCTCCCTCACATATTATTTATTATATTATATCAAATATATAATAAAAACACAATATGAAGTGACAAACCTTAACCTGATTTTGCCTTGTTACACAAAAAATATTGTCTATTTACTCAAAGTAAATTTGAAGTTACCAAAAATGCAAATTAAAAACTGTTGGCACGATTTTTGCAAAATTAACCCCTTTTTTAATCTTTTGTTTGCTTTTTTGATTTTAGTTGCTTTTTTAGTTTTAGAGGTTTTATTGTTCTATTTTATTTTCAAATAAAGTTTACTGCTAGTTTTGTCGTTTTTTT
This sequence comes from Clostridia bacterium, assembly GCA_045637945.1. Taxonomy (GTDB): domain Bacteria; phylum Bacillota; class Clostridia; order Christensenellales; family UBA1242; genus UBA7862. The sequence continues at coordinate 1,961 of JAZUAI010000055.1, read as the reverse complement.
TTGAGTCTTTTTTTTATTTAGTTTTAATTTACTTTTTATTCTTTAACTACTCTTTCTTTTCCCAAAAACTTTTTATGCTCTCTTATATGATTTAAAAATCTTTCTTGAATAAACTTATCTTTTTTCTTTTTAGTTTTAAATTCTTTATCAAGCATAAAGCAGATATGCCTTGAAATATGAAGTTCATGATTATCAATTTCCAAAACTTCAACTTCGTTTTCCCCATTTATCAAACTTAAGTTTTCATCATCGGCATAATTTTTTTGCAACACACTTTCATCAGTGTTACCTTCCCACACACCAAGACCAAAAAGTTCTAAAATTTTTACTCTCATTGCGTTTGAAGTTTTGCCTTCATTGTCGCCAAGAAGTCCAGCATCCATAAGTTTTAAAATTTGTTCACGCTGTGAAGACAAACTTTCGCCCATTTCGTTTTGTGAAACAAGTTCAACTTCTTCAAGGTCAGAGTTCTTCCAATAATATACAGCTGAAGAGGCATTTGAATTGTTTATGTTTATAAGCCTTGGTGTAACAGCAAACTGTTTATAAAGTTTTAAAATTTGTTTTGCAACCTTTGTTACTGCACCTTTAATTTTTTCGGTTGTATCGCTAAGCCTTGCAGAATCTTGCTCAACCATAAGTTCTAAGGCTGTTCCACTTAAATTGTTGCTCCATGAAGACCTTGTAAAAATATTTGATACCCCACTTATCTCAGCAAACTCTTCTAAAAGTCTTTCTTCTTCTTTTTCAAAATCAACCGGAAGAGTTTGTGTTTGCATCATCTTTGGTTCGTTGCTTCCTTGCCTATAAACCAAAACCTTGCCAGGGGTTAAGCCCTCTTCTTCTAAAGAAGAAATATCCACACTTCCGTCTTCAACAGTTAACACACCCATTGTAAGTCTGTTTAAATATTCGTGTTTTCTATTTTTAACAGCATTATATGCCCTTTGAACAGGAATAAGGCGTTCAATAACACTTGCACCCCAAAAACAGCCTGGGGTTTCACTGCTTACTTGCCTTACAAACGGAAAACCCCTTTTGTTGTTATACAAATTAACATAAGGCAAATCGCCACAATACAAAAGTTTGTTTTGACAAACAATAACAAGCCTACCGTTTTTGTATTGAGTTGAAGGGGCTTCATAACGCTCAATAACAATAGCGCTGTTAAATGCTTGCTCACTTGTTACAAAAGAAGTGTTTGATTTGTATTTAAAACCACCAATGCCTGTTGAAGTTGCAAAAGAAACAGTTTCAACATTTTCCGGCTCAACATCAACACCCCAAATGTTTTTAATTTCATTTACTTCATAAGCCTTTGCGTGAATTAAACTAAAGCACTCTTCTAGCGAACCACAATAGTTGTTATCTGGAAAAATTTCATAAGGCGAAACAGCACAAACTTCAACTTCCCCTTCAGTTACTTCTTCGTTATCTTTTAAATAAACACTTTTGCCAAGATTTTTATTCCAAACAACTTTGTAAAAACCTGTGCCTGTTATTTCACTCCATTTTGTTACCTTTGAAATAACCTCTTTTAAATTAAGTTTGTCATAAACACTTTTTATTATGTCTTTTGTAAGTTTTGCCACCTTTAAGTCACGCTCTTCACTGCTTACAGGCAACACCTCCATATTAGGTCTAACTGTTGCTAGTTTTGAAAGCCTTGTTTCAATAATAGGCGCTATGTGATTAAAAACTTCTCTTTGTTGCCAAAAGTATGTTTTATCAGTTTCTTCCACTTGGTTTAAACTAGAAACATAACAATATTGGTTGCCCAATAAAAAGTTTGTGTTAAGCCTCCAAATTGATTCAAAACCTTTTCTAAGTTTTAACCTATTTAAAAAGTCTTTTTTTACTTCTTCAATTAAATCTTGTTTATAATCAATTTTCTTTTTCATTTTTTTATTACTTTTTCTCCCTTTTGCGTTTTTGTTTTTTAAAAGTTTTTTAAGTTATAT
>JAZUAI010000054.1:0-2049 GCA_045637945.1 Clostridia bacterium | reverse complement strand
TAAATTTAAGAAAATTAAAATTAAGATAAACACATAAAACTTTTATTGAACAAACTTAGCAGTTATTTTGTTTTGGTTTGTGCTTCTTTTAAGGTTTTTAAAATATTTAAAGTAAAAAGCAAATTTATTTAACTGAATATAAAACGGGAGAGTGTTACAAATTATATGAATGTAAAGATTTGGTGTAAATCGTTTTTATCTATTTACCACATGATTCCTTGTTTGATAAAAGCGATTGACAAGATGGTTTTTTTAAAAAGTGTTAATTCTTCAAATTTTAGTTTAAATGGAGAAGCCACTGCAAGCCAAGTGGAAGCAATTTTTAATTTAACTCAAAAAAAGGTCAATTTAATAAACTTAAAAGTTTTAACTGATGAAACTTTGCTTGAAATTTCAAAAACTAGCGCCAAGATGATAAAGCTAAGATACATTGATTGCATCTGTTCAGCAAAGGCAATTGAATTTTCTGGCCTTAGTAGGCGAACTTATTTTAGAACACTTAAAAAAGCATTGCACGAATTTGAAAGTTGTTTTTACCTAAAACTTTTAAAGAGCAACAAAATTTATATGGCTTTAAAAGAGGGTGGTTTTTTAGACGAAATATTTAACAAAATAAATGATTTAAATGTTTCGGTTGACCAAACAAAAGATGGGTATCAGGCAGATAAATACTCAAAACAAATTTGTTCGTTTATCGTAAACAAAATGAAAAAGGTTTTTTAAAAGTTTTTCATTTTATTGTATTTCTTAAATTAAAAAAGTTTTTTAAATAATATAAATGATTTAAAATTTTAAAAGATTAAAAAGTTAAAAGCACAAAAAGCCAAAGAAAAGAAAGAGAAAAAAGAAAAGAAAGGCGGTTTGTTTAAAAAGTTAAAAGATAAAGGGTTAAAAGTTTTATAAAGTGTCGTCATCAATAATTCGCTGAATTTTGTTTATGGTTTGATTTTTTAAATTTTGTTTGCTTTTGCGGGCTTTTGAAAAAACAATATTGTTATTTTTTTTGTTTTTATTTTTGGTATTTTGTTTTTTTGATGGCTTTATATATTTTTCTTTATTGGTTTTTGTGTTTAACTTATTTGTTTTAGATTTTTTGGTTTGCATTAGCTTTAAAAGTTTCTGCTTTTTTATTTTGTGTGGCAAAAAAAGTAACAAAATTAAAAACACGCTTGGAACGGTTACTAATAAAATTAAAATTATTTTCAACGCTGGTGTTAGTGAAATTAAATTATATAAATAACTGTTGTCGTTATCTTCAAAGGGAGAGGTTAGTGGTGTTACACTTTCGGTGTTAAGGGGAATATTTGTTAAATTGTCGCAAAGGCCTTTATAAAAATATCCGGTTGATCCCGAAAGTGTTTTTCCATAAAACCAAACAGAACCTCTGTTTTCAATTTTTTCATATCCAATTGTAAAGCCATAATAATCAACTTGCGACATAACCTCTAAGGTTTCAACGCTATAAGCATTTTCAAATGGGCTTGACATAACTTTAACGCCATCACTAGAAAATACCCTAAAAGAAATATCTGTTAGATAAGGCTTTTGGGGTTTTTCGTTAACAGCAACAACTTCATCTTTTAACACAAAACCTACTAAGTCACGATATTCAACCTTGTAAAAGTTATTGTCGTAGTTTGAAATAAGCAAAACAAAATAAGTGTTTGGTAAGGCAAAATAAACATTGGTTAAATCTAAACTATTTGGTGTTTTGTATAAATAAGTGTTGTCTGACCTTATTTGTGCATATGGGTAAGTGGTGTAACTATAAGCAAAGGCTTTATAATATTTAGTGGGCAAAATTTTTAAAAAACAGCTAAACGATAAAAAATATAAGCAAAAGATTAAACACAAATTAAAAAAAGTGTTTTTGCTTATATTTTTTTTAAATGTTTTTTTGTAATTAGTTTTTAACATATAAAGACCTTAATAAAAAAGAATGCCCGACTTTTATAAAAATAGTTTAAGGTAAGTAGAATAAAAAATTATTTGTATTATTGTCAAAAGTTGATTTTTTTAATCCGTTTTAAATTTTTAAAAATTATATTA
>JAZUAI010000053.1:0-2485 GCA_045637945.1 Clostridia bacterium | reverse complement strand
AATCCTGTTAATATACAAACCAATGTTTGTAATAATCCTATAAACAGACCAACTAGAGAATAACCTGATATAAAATGATAAGATTTCATTGGCGAAGAATATAATCTTTTTAAGAAAAATGTTTGTTTGTCTTTCGATACAATAATAGCAAGAGTTAACATAACAAAAGAATAAGAAAACACAATAATTCCAGGAAGCAAAGATAATATTTCAAACATAGCTGTATTGCCATTGGAATACTTGTTGATAATATAGAATAGAAAAAACATTGCAATAGGAAATCCTAAACAAAAAATATATATGATTGGGTCTCTTAAAATTTCTTTTAAGTTTCGTTTATAAAAATTTATAACTTTATTCATTTTTTGCCTCCACTAACTTTATAAAAGCATCTTCAAAGTTTTGAGCGTTTGTTAATTGCTTTATTTCTTCAATAGTTCCAGTACGCAACAATTTGCCATTTGATAATACTGCAACCTTATCACATAAATTTTCTATTTCTTCTAAATAATGTGAGGTTAATATAATTGTGATATTTCTTTGTAGTTTCTTTATAATATTCCAAAGTTCACGCCTAGCAAAAACATCTAAACCAAGTGTTGGCTCATCAAGAAATAATATTTTTGGTTTTGAAATTAGAGCAATTGCAATAGATAACCTTCTTTTATAACCACCAGATAATGTTTTTGCTCTTTGATTTAACACTTCATTTAAATTAAAAATATCTACAATTTCATTTATTGTATTTGCATCGTTATTGTTGTATATATTTGCAAAAAATTATAAATTTTCTTTTACAGTTAAGTTGTTTGCCACTGATGTTTCTTGCGGTGATATATCTATTATTTCTTTGATTTTATCAATCTCTTTATCTAAATTAAAATTGTTTATCGTTATTGTACCGCTTGTTTTTCTTGTTAAACCACACAGAATTTTAATGAGAGTTGTTTTTCCAGCCCCATTCACACCCAAAAGCCCAAACAATTCACCTTGTTTTATTGATAAAGAAACATTGTCTAACGCTTTCTTTGATTTATAATTTTTACAAACATTATCGATTGTAATAATATTCATATATAACACTCCTTATTGTTTTAACACTTTATCTGTTAAACTATCAATAATATCTGCCTTTAATAGAGCAATACCTTTTTCTTTATCGCAAAGAACAATAACAGAATCTCCTGGATTTATGTCAAACATAGTTCTTATTTCTTTTGGTATAACAATTTGTCCTTTTTCGCCTACTTTGCAAATACCAGCAAATTTGTTTTTATCAGTTTTATTTTTTTTCATACCAAACTCCTTTTTGTATAATAAATTATACTTTTCATACTTATTATACTTTTTGTGGAAAGTATTTGTCAACCGAATAACAAAAAACACCTTATCTAGTATGATAAAGTGTTTTTATAATAATTACGCTAGTTTCAAAAGTTAGCGACTTTCAAGTTCGTTTTTTTTATTTTAAAAATGTGTATGAATAGCCAAAGTAAATATCAGATAATTTATCCTCTTGTGAAGTAGAGTAGTCTTGGCAAAGATTGTTAAAAATTTCATCTAAAAACTTTCTAGCATCAATATTTTTAATTTTGTCTTTATCTTCGTTATAAATTGAAATACTTTCGGCTATTTCATCTTCAAACTCTTGAGATATTTTATTGTGCCTTTCTTCAATCATTAAAGCGTTTAAAAATACAATTAAAACTTTGCTTAAAGTATCTACTGATATATTGCTAAAAACTTTGTTTTTACATGCTGTTGAAACATTTTTCATTGCTTCAAAATTAACATCCTCAATAACTTTATTTATATTGTTATCAAGTGTTTTTTGAGATAAGTCCGGATTAAAACAATTTTCATATTTTTCAGAAATACATTCTTTCAAAAAATTTCTTAAAGTTTTTCCCCACAAATCAAAAAACACAAGTTTTGTATAACTGCCGTTGCCTTTTAGTGAAGGAACAATTTCTTCTCGAACAAACTTTGTTGTTTTTTTAATAACTTTTTGTTTAAAATCTTTTTGTTTTTGTATTTTTAAAATCTTTAGTTTTTGTTTGTTGTTTTCTTCGGTTTTTTTATTTTCAAGGGTAGCAAGCTTTCTTTTTCTTTCAATTTCTTCTGTTATAGGAAGAATTTTGTTTTCTTGAAGTTGAGTATAAATATCCCAATATTCTTCGCTTACAAAGTCTTTAAGTTTGTTTACAAAGAGTTCGTATTCGTCTTTATTTGGTTTTTTTAATAGTGAGGTTTTAGATGCAATATTTTGCAAGTTGTCTAAAATAACCTTATAATTTTCTTCGTTTTCTTGGCTTCTGTTTGGCCAAAGTGGAGAAGTGTTTTCTGTTGTATAATAAACACGATTAAAGCAATTATGATTTTTACAAAATTCATATTCTGATAAGTCAATTATTTTTTCTTTGCCTTTAATGTTTTTGTTTACAAGTATTATGCCTATAGGTCTTTTAACTTTTTTGATTGAAGA
>JAZUAI010000052.1:0-43035 GCA_045637945.1 Clostridia bacterium | reverse complement strand
AATAAGTGCAGATAAGTTAGTTATTAAAGTTGTTAAATCTTGTAAAAAATATTGATTAAAAAGCAAAAAAAATAACAAAAAGAAAAACGCTGAAATATATATATTCAAAGTGAATAATAAAAAAATAGGGGGTTTATTTTTTTTGATACCTATGGTATACTTATCTCGGTGAAAAACAAGCTTTTTTTGTGTAAAAAAATAAGCAAAAAAAGGCTTTTAAATATATAAAAAACAAAAGGAAAAGTCGTGGCAAATTTATTAGGAAGGATAAGCTTAATAGGTTGGATAAGTTTGGTAATTATTTTGTTAATAATTATCGGTCTTGTTGTTGCTATGGTTATTTTAGTTCCTTTAAAAGTTTGGTTTAAAGCATTAACAAGTGGGGCAAGAGTTTCAATGTTTAAACTTGTTGGGTTAAAGCAAAGAAAGTTAAATGTTGCTGAGATTGTTGATGGTTTTATTATGGCAAAAAAAGCTGGTGTATACATTGGCATTGATGAAATTGAAACTCACTTGTCTGCAGGTGGAGATATTAAAAAAGTTATAAATGCGTTGGTATCAGCTTACAACTCAAAAATAAATTTATCAGTTGACCTTGCAAAGGCAATTGATTTATCTGGCAAAGATGTTTGTGAAGCAGTTAAGGCTGTTTTAACACCTATGGTAATTGAAACTGATGAAATAACCGGAATATCTCAAGATGGTATTGAGGTTAAAGTTAGGGCTAAAATTACAATAAAATCTATTTTAACAAAACTTGTTGGTGGAACAGGTGAAGATACAATTTTGGCAAAGGCAACTGAAGGTATTGTTGTTACAATTGGTTCACTTACAGACCATCGTGAAGTTTTGCAAAACCCAGATTTAATTTCAAAAACAGTGCTTGCAAAAGGTTTGGATAAGGGTAGTTGTTATCAAGTTTTATCTGTTGATATTGTTAGCGTTGATGTTGGTAAAAACATTGGGGCTCAACTTAGGATGGATGAAGTTGAAATTGATAAAAAGCGTTCAAGTGCAAGAGCAGAAGAACTTAGGGCTCAAGCAATGCTTGAAGAACAGCAATATAAAGTTAAGCAACAAATGTTAGAGGCAGAAAAATTAAAAGCTGAGGCTGAAATTCCAAAGGCTGTTGCAAAAGCTTTTGAAGAAGGCAAAATTTCTGTTATGGATTATTATAAAATGCAAAACATTATTGCCGATACAAATATGCGCAAAGCGTGGACAAAATCTGACGAAACAGATAATATATAAAAGTAAAATATTTTTAAAAGGGAGGAACGTGGTAATATGCCAATTAACACAATTATCATTATTTTGGTTGTTGTTTTTAGCGTTTCTCTCTTTTTGTTTTTCTTGCCAAAAATTAAAGATTTTTTTTCAAAGATAATTGCTGAAACAAAAAGCGGAAAAAATAATCAAAATAACAAAAAGAAAAAAGGCAAGAAGGGAAAGAAAAAAGGCAAAGAAAGTGACAAAGTTAAATCCAGCAAAGCAGTAACTGAGTTTAGGCCTGTTGTAAAGCCACCAGATAAGGAAAAAGCTAAGGCAGAAACTAAAGACATTGAGTCAAAACAATCTGCAGTAAAAAAAGATGAAAAAGCAAAAGATGATAAAAAACTAAACGAACCTCAACAAAAGAGTTTGGATTTTAAATATTCCAGCAAACCAACGGTAACAAATATTTCACCAAGCCAATCAACATATCCATCAATCAACATCAAGCCAAAACCTACAAAAGAAGAACTTGATAAAGAGTTTGAAGATATAAGAAATTTCTTAGACTTGCCTGAAAATAAAAAAGGTGGAAACTTGCAACAAAAATACAATGAAACAAAAATTGCAAAAGAAGCTGGTTTAGAAAATCCTTTTAAAAACATTAAAAGGATTGATGCTTCACTTTTTAACGAGCCTAGCAGTCACTATGCTGATTATAGGGAAGATCCAAGTTCATTATTTATAAACAATGTTTCAAAATCAAATTCTATGAGAACTAACACAAAATACACAAAGCCTGTGCCTTATAGTGAGTTTAATGCAAATATAAAACCAACGCCAAAACCAATTACTTATAAAATTGATAGAACTCCTGTTGACATTAAAAGTATGAAAAGAAATTTAAATTATGATAATGATGACTTTTTAAATTTTGAAGAAGAAAATATTGATTTAAACAAACTTTCACCAAGGCTTAAAAGGCTTATTATTACAAATATTTTAAATAGAAAAAAATTTGATTAAAATACAAAATAAAAAATTTTAAATACTTAAACACAAAAAGAATTCAATGTTTTAAAGAATTCTTTTTTTTGTTACAAAAAAATTAAAAAAAGAAAACAGGAATAAAAAGCTTTTCAAAAAAAGACCTTAAAAAATTTTTAAAAAATAAAAAATAAATTTTGATAAATAAATAGGTGTTATTTAAAAGCGTGTGTTATAATAAGCGCAGTAATGCAAGAATTTTGTTTAAAAAACAGAATTTAAAAGGATTTATAAAGATTTTTCTTGCTTAACTTTAAAAAATAAGGGGTGAAAGTTTATATGAGAAGAAAAGCTTTTGAATTGTTAAAAGAAAAAGGCAAATTTAGTTTTAAAGATTTATTTTCTATTTGCATTGGCAAAGTTTTTTCTAACAGAATTAACTTTTGCGAATATCTTGGCAACTATTCTTATTGGAACCTTAGTTTAACAAACGGTCTTTTATTGGTAGATGACAAAAAGTTTAATGTAGAGTGCATTGGAACATCTTCTTCAAACGATGGTATGTGGTTTTCTGCTGAACTTGAAAAGCAAATTCCTGTTGACAAAATTAATATGATTACAAAATCAAGAAATTTGTTAAAACAACTAAACATAACAAATCTTGGTGAAACAAAAATTGAGTTAACTAAAGAAATTACTGACGAAAAATTGGCAATTATTTACACTGCTTTTTGTGCTGATGAAGAATGCTCTTATTACATTGCAACTTCTGGTGCTGTTAGACTTTTCTTGCATGTAAAATCTTATGAAAATGAAAATGTTGTTGAAGACTTAACAAAACCTATTGGTTCACATGCTTTTATTCCTAGAGTGATGACTATTATAAATCATTTTGATGTAGACCATAAATTGATGATTAAATCATTTTTAATACACAATAATTGTAAAATTGTTGAAAAAGATGCAAATAGTTTTGCTGGTGTTTTTGGTGAAAAATCAATTACCTTTAATTTTGATGAAAAGGGTAGATTGGCAAGTGCTTCAGGGGAAGTAAACTAAATTTAAAATTGCAGATGTATTTTAAAAACATTTAATTTAAGTTAAAAATTTTTTAATTTAAAATCAATATAATAAAATATTATTTTATAAAAACTTGCTAAAGACTGTTTGTTTAAGACAAACTAGATTGGCAGGTTTTATTTTTTTAAAAATAAATAAAAAGCATAAAAAGATTAAAGATAACTATAGATGCACATATTTTTATAACTGATGTGTATTTATTTGACAATTTTTTTTCAATTTAATAATATTAAATTATTAAAAGTTAGAGGTGTAAGTTATGGAAAGAGAACCTAAGTTTGCAGAAGAATTATCTGAAAGACAAGTTGCCGTATGTATGCACTATTTAAAAATTCTTGGTTTATCACCTGATGAGATGCAATATATAAAAACAGAGATTGAAGCTTTTGACTTATATCCTGTTGATCTTGCTATTTTTGAGCCTTCTGAGGCTTTTGATTATTGGGTTATAACTACAGTAGGTTTGAGTGAATATTATTTTGACGGTGACAATCTTGCTAGATGTGAGCTTATGATGGTTGTTCCAAAAGAGTGGAAGCCTATTTTAGATAAAGAAGAACATTATTGGGTTCTTGATATGCTAAGAGATATTGCTTATGGTGTTATTGACAATAAAAGAGGTCTAGCTATAAATCAACTTTATTTGCTTGCTGATTTAAGTGAAAATGAAACCTTTTGCAAATCAACAGATGCTGTTGGTGCAATTGTTACTTTGCCAGAAATGTTGCCATTTAGCTTCCTTGAAGAAAAAATTGATGGAAGTTATACAAGATTTTTGCAACTTGTTCCTGTTACTGCAAATAATGTTTCAAAAATTGAAGAAGTTGGTCCTGCAAAATTTATTGAGTTTGACTTGCACGATTCTGATGGCCCAAAAATGGTTGTAACTTTAAAAGAAAAACCATTGCAAGGTATTGATAAACTTGTTAAGCGAAATGAAGATAGCTTAAACGATAAATAAACAATAAAAGGTAAATAAAATAAATAAAAATAACAAGTTTTAGGACTTGTTATTTTTTTTGATAGGCTCTTGTTGGCTTGACTTTTTAAGATAATAAAAGTAAAATTTTTATTGTAAGAAAATAAAATTAAAAAGGTTTTTACAATGAGAGTTTTGGGCATTGACCCTGGGTTTGCACTTGTGGGTTTTGGTATTGTTGAAAAAGATGATAAGGGTGAAATGAAGGCTCTTGATTATGGTGTTATTTCTACACCAAAAGAAGAAAGTTTTTCAACAAGACTTGCAATGATTTATAAAGGTATGTGTGATTTAATTGATACTTACAAACCTGATGCAATTGCTATTGAAGAATTATTCTTTTTTAAAAACCAAAAAACAGTTATACCTGTTGCAGAGGCTAGAGGGGTTATTGTTCTTGCAAGTATTCAAAGGCTTGGTGAGGTTTATGAATATACACCTTTGCAAATTAAACAAGCTTTAACTGGAAATGGTAGGGCTGAAAAAAAACAAATTCAATACATGGTTACAAATATTTTAGGGCTTGAAAAAATTCCAAAACCAGATGACGCTGCTGATGCTGTTGCTGTGGCTCTTACTCATTTGCAAACCAACAACTTTTTGGTTGATAACCGTGTTTAATCTTAAATAAAAAGGTAAAGAAAATGTATAGTTATATTATTGGAAGTGTTACTGAAAAATATGAAGGAAATATTGTATTAGAGTGCAACAACATTGGTTATGAAATTTCTGTTTCAAACTATTGTTTAAGGGCTCTTGATAATGTTAGTGGTGATATTAAGTTATACACTTATTATCAACAAAAAGAAGATGGCGTTGCTCTATATGGTTTTTATGATAAAGAAGAAAAAAATATTTTCTTAAAACTTATAAGTGTTAGTGGTGTAGGTCCTAAGGGTGCTATGGCAATTTTATCAAACATAAGGCCAGATGAACTTAGCAAAGTTATTGCAAAACAAGATGTAAAAGCCTTGTCAAATGTAAAGGGTGTTGGCAAAAAAACAGCCGAAAGATTGCTTGTTGAGTTAAAAGACAAAGTTGATGTTTTACCTTTGGAAGTGCTTGGCGATATTCCTTTGGAAAGTGGTGAAATTGATGATGCTTGTGAAGTTTTAATAAGCCTTGGACTTAGCAAAAACGAAGCATTAAAACTTGCAAAAAACAGTTATACTCAAGGTGATAGTGCTGAAGATATTATTGCAAAAGCTTTAACTCAAATGAGATAACTTTTTTAAAAAAATAAAAATGCTAAAGTTGTTTAAAATAAAGGGATTTATTATTTTTTAGTTAAGGAAAAATAAAGCAATTTTTTATTTAAAAACTTTATAAAAAAATAATTAAAAAATAATTAAAAAATAATTAAAAAAATTAAAATAAACAAATAAAAAGTTAACAAACAAAACATAAAAAATAAGGGAAAGACTTATGAACGAATTTATTAAAAGCACAAAAAATTTAAGTGAAGCAGAAATGGAAGTTTCGCTAAGACCTGGCAAACTTACAGAGTATGTTGGTCAAAAAAAAATAAAAGAAAGTCTTGGTATTTTTATTGAGGCTGCAAAAAACAGAAAAGAACCTCTTGACCACGTATTGTTGTATGGCCCTCCAGGATTAGGCAAAACAACTCTTTCACATATTATTGCAACAGAACTTGGTTCACAACTTAAAATTACAAGTGGTCCTGCAATTGAGCACGCTGCTGACCTTGCTGCAATTTTAACAAATTTGCAAAAAAATGATGTTTTGTTTATTGATGAAATTCACAGATTAAATCACTCTGTTGAAGAAATTTTATATCCTGCTATGGAAGATTTTTCACTTGACTTTATTGTTGGTAAAGGTCCAAGTGCAAGAAATATGAGATTAAAACTTAAACCTTTCACTCTTATTGGAGCAACAACAAAAGCAGGAAATATTTCTTCACCCCTAAGAGATAGGTTTGGTATTATTCAACGCCTTGAAATGTATGATACTGATGACCTTTCAAAAATTGTTAAGCGTAGTGCTGATATTTTAAACATTTCAATAACTCCAGAAGCTGTTAGAGAAGTTGCTATGCGTAGCCGTGGCACACCAAGAATTGCTAACAGATTACTAAAAAGGGTTAGAGACTATGCTGATGTAAAAAGTGGTGGCGAGGTTAGTTTGGAAATAAGCAAACAAGCACTGAAACTAATGGACATTGATGATAAAGGCTTAGATTATGTTGACAGAAGAATTCTTGAATATTTAATAAAAGTATTTGGTGGTGGTCCTGTTGGCGTTGAAACATTGGCAACTGCAACCGGTGAAGAAGTTGCAACTGTTGAAGATGTTTATGAACCTTATTTAATAAGACTTGGTTTTATTGCAAGAACACCAAGGGGCAGAGTTGCTTTGCCAAAAGCATATGAACATATGGGATTAAGTATTGACCCAGCCAAACTAAAAGAACTTAAAAAATTGGACGAAAGTGAAAATGGGAATTGATTATACACTAAGAAGCACTTATTGGTATGATTTGCCTGAAGAAAAAATTGCGCAAACACCAATAGAACCAAGAGATCACTCAAGGTTGTTGTGCTTTAATATGGACGAAAAAAATATAGAGCACAAACATTTTTATGATATAGAAAACTTTTTACACGAGGGTGATGTTTTGGTTTTAAACAACACTCGTGTTATGCCTTGCAGGTTATTAGGTAAAAAAGCTGATACAGGTGCTAATGTTGAAATTTTTATTATTAAAAGAATTAACTTAAACGACTGGGAGTGCTTAGCAAAACCTGGAAAGAGGTTAAAGGTAGGCACAATTGTAAAGTTTAATGATGAACTTAGTTGTGAAGTTTTGGGTGATAACGATTTTGGTGGAAAAAATGTAAGATTTATTTTTGAAGGAACCTTTGAAGATGTTTTATCTCGTGCAGGGGTTATGCCTTTGCCACCTTATATTAAAGCAAGGCTTGAAAACAGTGAAAGATACCAAACTGTTTACAGCAAAACAAATGGCTCAACTGCAGCGCCAACTGCTGGTCTTCACTTTACAACAGAACTACTTGAGCGTCTTAAAAATAAAGGCGTAGAAATTTGCTATGTTTTATTGCATGTGGGTTTGGGAACATTTAGGCCTGTAAAAGCAGATAATATTTTAGACCACGATATGCACACAGAATATTTTGAAGTTACAAAAGAAGTTGCAGATACAATCAATAAAGCAAAAAGTGAAGGCAGAAGGATTATTGCTGTTGGAACAACCAGTGTAAGAACATTAGAGAGCAGTGTTGACAGTAATGGACAAGTTGTTGCACAAAACAACACTACAAAATTATTTTGCTATCCACCTTATTCTTTTAAAGTGGTTGATTGTTTAATAACAAACTTCCATTTGCCAGAAAGCACACTTATTATGCTTGTTAGTGCTTTTGCTGGTTATAATGAAACTATGAAAGTGTATAAAGAAGCCGTTGATAATAATTATAGATTTTTTAGTTTTGGTGATGCTTGCTTTTTTTATAAAAAGTAAAATGGGTAATAAAAAGTAAAAATAAATAGATAAATGTAAAGACAAAAAAAAGAAACTCTTGTAAAAAACAAGGGTTTCTTTTTTTTTTGTATTTTAAGTTGTTTTAAAAAATTATCTTAACTCCATAAACTCTGCTAATGCTTGTTGAATTTGAGGTGTTATATCTACTTCTTCTGTTTGAGGTTTTGCAATAAGTTGTTGGAAATCTTCAGTTTGAGTGATTAGTGTTTGGGCTGGATCTAGGGTAGGTATGCCACACCAGTTATCAAAGAAAGCTTCAAGTTGTTCATTTGAAACTTGTTCGCCAAGGTTAAAGTTAACTGCAACATCAAAGTGTCCTGCTTTTTGTGGTGTTGGGTTGGTTACTTTGTCAAATAAGTTATAACTGTGAATATGTGTATTTGTTTCAATAACCTCACCACTTGTTTGTTTGTGTTTTGATGTGTCACCTCTAAAAACGGGTGGAACTTTATCTATTCTGCAAATTTGGGTTGAAAGTGATATGTCTGGGCCGGCAACTGCAAAAAGTATAGCCTCGGCATTTTCGTCAGTTGGGGAAGTTGTAAAAGATTTTACAAACATTGGGAAGTGACAACTTTGTAATTGTTGGGCACGGTCAATAGGTCTTGTAGAATACAAAGTTAATTCTCTTGTAGCACCTTCAGGTGTTGGAACTGTTATTTTTGTTAAAGGATATTTTTTTGTTGAAAGCATTTCTGCAACATAATTTTCATTGTAAGCAAGCATAGATTGATTTTCGCGTGTTAAATTTGGTAAGTTTTCAATAACGGGTAGTGCATTGTTAACAATAAAAGGGTATCTATCATAATATGGACTTTTGCTAACAAATTGTCTGCCATCAAAAAACACGTCTTTTTCAAGTAAACCATTTTGCATACAAACTAAAAGGTTGTTTACTTGTTGAAGCATAGATACATCTGCATCAACTGGAGCAGTATTAACATTTTTATCAACCAAGTAAGTAAGCATATTATCAGGAAGTCTTAACAAACTTTTGTTACGAACAAATGTAAAACTTGATTCTATTACACCAACATTTTTATAATATTGTAAAATACTTTGGCAATATTCAACATTATGGTCTAAAACATAAGGGCTAATAATATCATATTTTTTATGTGAAGTTATTCTTTCTATTTCAAGTTGTTTGATTTTGTCTGACCAATTTTTTATTTGAAGATTTCTTTCTTGCTCTAGGGCAGAAACAAAAGTTTTTACTTTTTCAAGCGGGCAAGAGGTAAACTCTTTGTGTGCAATTTTAAACATAAAGCCATATGTTGGGTCAGAAAAATTTTCTGGTGTAGAAAAGGCTGATAAAAGTTGTTCTCTTTGACTTTCAAGTAAAGCAGTTTCTTCTGGTGAGAAAGTTTCTGGTGTGGTTTCTTCAGGTTTTTCTTTTAATACTCTTGATTTAACCCTTTCACTTAAAAATAAGCTTATGCCTTCCATAAATTCAATAGGACTTTCAAAGCCAGCAGGTTTGCCGTAATAATTAAAAAATTTATTAACTTTTTCGGTAAGCAAAGATTTTTCTGGGCGCTTAAGTGAATAAGAATCAGCACCAAACGAAAAACTTTTATCTGTAACATAATCAATCATGTTACTTAAATCTTGCTCAAAGGTTGCCCCATGAGTTTTAAAAACTGGTTTTATTAAATCTCTTTTTATAGCTATTTCTGGTTTTGTGCCAAAAAGAACGTGAGGTAAATCATCTGCAGTTTTTTTGTTAAAAGCAGATTTAAGTGTTCTTATAGGGTGCTTTAATAAAGCAGAAACTGTAAAACTTTCCATATAAAAATTATATCACATATAAAACAAATAGTCAATTTTTGACCTTTTTAAAGGCTTAAATTGAACATGTTTTTAAAGTCGGATATTGTTTCAAAACAATCTAAATATTTGTTTTTAAAGGCTTTTTAAGGCTTTTAGTGGGCATATTTAAAGTATGTTTGCAATAAAATGAGCAATAAAAAAAAGAAACACTTTAAAAAAATGAGTGTTCCTTTTTTTGTTTTTAAAAAGTTGATTTTAATATCTTCTTAAAATTGACCACATAATTAAAAGCTCATCACTTGCTTTTGAGCCAAGGTCACGCATGATACCACATCTGTTTAATGGGCTGTTAAAAGTAAATTCGCCAACAGTAATATCAAGGTGAGGAAGGAGAAGTGAAAGATACATTGCTTGGAAAGCTTCAGGTGTCTCAGCAAACACATCATCTTCTTCTCTTAAATATGTTTCATAATCAAGAGTTGTTTGATAGTTTGCACTTGTGCAACCAGCATAGTCCATACATTCAAAAGCAACTTCTGGATCTGCTAAGTATTGCATAAACATTTCTGCACCTGTTTTGTTGCCTGCATATTTTGGTATGCAGAAGCCATCAACCCATACATTTGAACCTTCGTTTGGAACGATGTATCTAAAGTTTGAGTTATAAACAACTTCATCACCACTCCAGTCTGCCATAATATAACCAGCATCGCATGACCAGAATGTTCCGTAATAACCTTGAGCGCCTTTTGATGTTAACAAATCGTCTTTGCCTTCATCAGTTTCATAGTCATAAACATATTTTTTTTGATCTTGTAAAGATTCTTGAGCATAACCAATTTTTTGTGAGATATTGTCGCCTGTTGTAAAAATGCTTTCAAGCAAGGCTTGATATTCTGGGTTGTCGTAATTAGCAGCACTAAAATCTTTTGTTTCAAGGTCAACACCAAGAAGGGTGAGTAGTTCTTCATAATAGTGATCAAACAATGCTACTGTGTAACTATCTCTTTCACTATCTTTCATATAAATTTTTTGTTCTGTTACTTCAAAAAGTGATTTCCATGCTGATTTTTCATTGTCAGCTGCAGCCACTGCATCAGCATCTTCTTGGTCTCCATCAAAGTAGTATAAGATGCCCATTGTTCCCCACATATATGGGGCAGTGTAATCAAAGTTTGGATCAAAGTTGTTAATAAGTGAAGCAAATTGTTGATTTGGGTAAGTTCCGTCTGGATTTTCTTCACCTAACACACTTGCTTTGATTATGTTTGAAGTTTCTTCACTTAAAGTTAATAATAATTTTTCGTTTTTAAGTCTTTCAATCATATAATCGCTTGGACATATAATATCAAAATCTTGGCGTTTAACTGCAACCATTGTATACATTGTTTCGTTGCTGTCAAACTCTTTCTTTTGAACTGTTATTGGTTTGCCAGTTTGTTCAAAATACCATTCTTCAAAACCGGTTAAAACTTCGTCTGGTATATATTCGCCAGGAACATAAAGCCTTAAAACTTCTTCACGGTTGCCACAACCTGTTAAAAAGAAGCAAGAAGAAAATAGAAGAACAAAACTTAACATAGAAAATATAATCTTTTTAAATAATTTCATTATTTCTTACTCCTTTTAAAACATAGTTTTTTCTTTTTTCTTTCTGTTTTGAACAAGATTGATTGTAAGCAAAATAACAAATGCTACAACCAAGATTAAGGTTGACAATGCACGAAGCACTGGCATTACACCTTTAAATTTAAGTTTGTTGTATAAGTATTGTGGAATTGTATCAACACTTGAACTTACAAAAGTTGAAATTGTAAAGTCATCAAGGCTTATTGTAAAGGCAAGTGCAAAACCTGAGATAATTGCAGGTAACAATTGAGGCACCATAACTTTCCACAAAGTTTTGTTTGGTGTTGCACCAAGGTCTAAGCCAGCTTCATAAACATTTGGGTCAAGTTGGCTAAGTTTTGGTAAAACTGACATTATAACATAAGGTGTGCAAATAACTGTGTGAGCAACAATTAAAGTTGCATATCCGTCTGGAATAATTTTAACTAAAATAAAGAACATCATAAAGGCTGCTGCAGTAACAATATCTGCGTTAACCATTGTTATTTGGGTAACACCATCCATAAAGCGACGGCCTGATTTTTTCATAGCGTGAATACCAATTGAAGATACCACACCAATTAAGCTTGCTAGCAATGAAGAAACTACACCAACTATTAGGGTATTTAAAAGTGCAGTCATAATTTCTGGGTCACTAAACATCTCAGCATATAGTTCAAAGCTAAAGCCGTTCCAGTCACCAATTGTTTTTGAAGTGGTGAATGAATAAACCATAAGTAAAAGTGTTGGGGCATAAACTAAAATAGCCATGATAACAATAAAAATAATTGAAGCGATTTTGCTTTTTGTTCTTTTCATTTATCTTACACCCCCTCTTGTTTTTTGCTTACTTTTGATGCTGGTTCAGTTAATCTGTTTAAGAAGTTTGAAACAAAAACTGACAACACAATTAAAAGAAGCATTACAAATGCTAGGGCAGAGCCTATGTTGTATAAGCTTTTTTGGAACCAGAAATAAATTTCGTTACCAAATAGCCAGTATTGGCTACTACCTAAAATATCGTTTATTGCAAAAGTTGATACTGAAGGCATAAAAACCATAAGTATGCCACTTACAATACCTGGGGTAGAAAGTGGAAGTTGAACTTTTGTAAATGTTTTAAATGAGTTGGCACCAAGGTCAAAAGATGCCTCAAAATAACTTTTGTTCATTTGGCTTAGGCTTGTGTAAATTGGAAGCAACATAAATGGGAAGAAATCATAAACCATACCAACTAATGAAAGGAAAAATCCTTTATCAATACTTAAAAATTCGTTAAATAAAAGTTTTACTGAATAAATACGAAGCAATGAGTTAATCCACATAGGCAAAACAAACATCATAACAATAATAAAGGTTTTGTTTGATTTTATTCTGCACAAAGACATTGCAAGTGGGTAGGCAAGTAACAAACAAATAACTGTTGTTAACAAAGCCATTAAGAAGGAAATTCCAATAATCTTCCACATAGAAGGTTCAAGGAATAATGAAAAGTTTGAAAGTGTAAATGCACCGGTGTATTTATCGGTAAAAGCATAATACATAATAATAAGCAATGGAACAATTACAAACACAACTGAAATTGCTGTGTAAGGAAATGCAAAATGTTGCTTTTTAAATTTAAATTTTGGTTTTTTCATCTGTTTTTACTTATTCCTCCTCTGCTTCATCTTCTTCTACAAATTTTTCAATGCTTAAAGCTTCTGGAGCAATTTTTATACCAACACGGTCGTTAATATCCCAATCATCTTTTGTATCAACATAAAAGTCTTCGTCAGTATCGGTATAAACTTGAACTTGGTTGTAAGTTCCTTTGTAAAGTGTTTGAGTAACATTTGCACCAATAACACCATCTTTTTCATCGTCTGTTAAAATAACATCATTAAAGTTTACTTTAACTTTTACTTCATCACCTTTTTCAAGTTGTGTTTCAGCACACTCAAATTCGCCACCGCAAAATTCAACTGTGTTAGGGCTTGTCATTTTGCCAATAAATTCGTTTATTGAACGAAGTTTTTTCATAACGTGAATGCTGTTTGGGCTGAAGTATAATTTAACTTCGCTACCTTCTTTTGCTTCAGTTGTTGATTGAACTGTAAATTGATAATTGTTTGTTTCAACTTCCATTTGGAAGAATGTTCCTTTAAAGCATGAAGATAATACTTTGCCTTCAAGTTGACCTTTTTCGCTATCAATTGGATAAATTTTGATGTCTTCTGGTCTAATAACCAAGTCAACTTTTTCATTTTTATCAAAACCTTTGTCAAGGCACTCAAATGTTGTATTTAAAAACTTAATAGAGAAGTCTTTTAACATTTGTCCACCCAAAATATTACTTTGACCAATAAAGTCAGCAACAAAAGCGTTTGCTGGTTCATCATAAATTTTCTTTGGTGTGCCAATTTGTTGAATAACGCCATCGTTTAAAACAACAATTTCATCACTCATAGTAAGTGCTTCTTCTTGGTCGTGGGTAACATAAATAAATGTGATGCCTAAGTTTTTGTGAATATTCATAAGTTCAATTTGCATTTCTTTGCGCATTTTTAAGTCTAATGCACCAAGAGGTTCGTCAAGTAATAAAACTTTTGGTTCACAAACAATTGCTCTTGCAATTGCAACCCTTTGTTGTTGGCCACCACTAAGTGTGTTTACATTTCTGTAACCATAACCTTCAAGGTTAACCATTTTTAAAGCTTTTTTAACTTTTTCTAAAATATATTCATCTTTAACTTTTTTTGCAAAGCGTTTAATTTTAAAGTTTTTAAATATTCCTGTTTGTTTTGAAGCATATTCATCAACTTTTGCTTGTTCGCTTTCTGGTAAGCCTTTAAGTTTTAAACCAAATGCAATATTTTTAAATACATTAAGGTGTGGGAATAATGCATATTTTTGAAAAACTGTGTTTACAGGTCTTTTGTATGGTGGAATATCTGTTACATTTTGATCTTCAATGTAAATATCACCACTTGTTGGTGTTTCAAAACCAGCAATCATTCTAAGAAGAGTAGTTTTTCCGCATCCACTTGCACCAAGAAGAGTTACAAATTTGCCTCTTTTAATTGAAAGTGTTAAATCATCAATTACTGTAACGCCGTCAAAAACTTTTGTTACGTTGTTTACTTTAATAATACTATCTAATTTTTTTACTTCTGCCATTTTTTATTTATCCTTTGATTAAATATATTTTTTAAAAGTTTGGTGGGCAAGATACCCATAAAATTTTGCTTTCAGTATTTGCAATGTTTTTTATATAGTGTGGTTTGTTTGCCACAAAATAAAATGATTCGTTTTTATTTACAACATAGGTTTGTTTGCCTAAGGTAAGTTGTATTTTACCTTTTAAAACAATACCAAATTCTTCACCTTCATGCGCCAAGTCTTTTTCGGTTGCGCCATCAACTTCAAGCTCTACCACAATGGGCTCCATACTATTTTTTTGTGAGGTGGGCACTAACCAAGTTGTTTTTGATAGGTCGTTAAACTTTTCAATGTATTCTTCTTTTTTAAACACAACTTGTGTTTCATCATCTTGGAAGAATTCTGCAAAGTTTGTTCCCAAGGCATTTAACAAATCTTTTAAAGTTTCAATAGATGGGCTGGTTAAGTCGTTTTCTAACTGACTTATATAGCCTTTTGTAAGTTCGCATCTATCGGCAAGTTCTTCTTGCGTTAAGTTTTTGGTTAGTCTTAAATTTTTTATTTTTAAACCTATATCCATTTTTAATTTATCCTTTTTAAAGAAAAAAATAACCCCCAAAAAGACTAAAATTTTTATATTAAAAACAGCCCCTACTTGGTAAGTTATTATTAAACTTTTTGTTTAAAATCTCTAAACTTTTGAAATTATATATTAAGATAATATATATGTCAATAGTAAATATATATTTTTTTTATATACAAAATAAACAATTTTTTTAAGGCTATAAATCCCTTTAAAATAAAGGTTAAAAAAACACTTTAAAAATTTTTGTTGTTGTGGTATTATCTTGAAAGAATATAAAAAACAATAGGAGATTATTGTGGCAGAAGAATTTAGTTTTGTAACAACACATATTTGCAAACAAAGTGGGGCAAGAACTGGTATTTTTAAAACACCACATGGTGAAATTCAAACACCTATTTATATGCCGGTTGGAACACAAGCAACAGTTAAAAGTTTAACCCCTGAAGATTTGTATGATATTGAAGCACAAATAATTTTATCAAATACATATCACCTTTATTTAAGGCCAGGTAATGAACTTATTAAAAAAGCAGGTGGATTACACACCTTTATGAATTGGAAGCGTCCAATTTTAACAGACTCTGGTGGTTTTCAAGTTTTTTCTTTGTCAGACTTTAGAAAGATTAGTGACCATGGTGTTGAATTTAAATCTCACTTAAATGGCGAAAAACACATTATGACCCCAGAAAAATGTATTCAAATTCAAAATGACTTGGGTTCTGATATTGTTATGCAACTTGATGTTTGCACAGAATATGGCACAAGTTATGAAGAAAGCAAAAAGGCTCTTGACCAAACAGAGCGTTGGCTTGCAAGATGTTTTGAAGCACAAAAAAATGAAAAGCAAATGTTGTTTCCAATTGTTCAAGGTAATGTATTCCCAGATTTAAGGCTTGAAAGTTTGGAAAAAGCAAAACCTTATGTCAAATGTGGTATTGCAATTGGTGGTCTTTCTGTTGGTGAACCAAAAGAAAAGATGTATGAAATTTTAGATGTGTTAAAAGACAAACTTCCACAAGACAGCCCACACTACTTAATGGGTGTTGGTAGTCCTGATTGTTTAATTGAAGGTGTTTTAAGGGGAGTTGATATGTTTGACTGTGTTTTGGCAACTCGTATTGCCAGAAACGGAACAGCATTTACAAGTCAAGGCAAAGTTGTTGTAAAAAATGCAAAATACAAAGAAGATTTTACAACACTTGACCCAGAGTGTGATTGTGAGTGTTGCAGAAACTACACAAAAGCATATTTAAGACATTTAATAAACACAAATGAAATTTTAGGTGCAAGATTGCTTAGCAAACACAACTTAAGATTTTTGTTAAAACTTATGAGTGATATTAGACGCGCTATTAACGAAGATAGATTTTTAGATTTTAGAAATGAATTTTACAATAAGTATAAAGACTAATTTTTAAATTTTTGAAAAATTAAAACTAAAAACTAAACATTAAATAAAAACAAAGAATAAAAGAAAAAAGAGTTGAGACTTTTTGTTTTCTCAATTCTTTTTTTTATGTTAATATTGGGTTATTAAAAGTAAAACTATTTAAAAGGGTTTTTAAAATGGAAGACAAAAAAGTTTTTATTTTTGATTTTGACGGAACGCTTTATTCGGGTGACGAAATTTTTAGCAAAATTCCAAATTTTATAAAACGCAATAAACGCAAGTTTTTTCCAAATTTAACTGATTATCAATATAGAAAAATTTCAAAAGAAAATCCAGAGTGGAAAGATGCTTGGGTGGGTTGTGATATTGTAAACTTTATTTATAAGGCAAAAGAAAAATACCCAGAGTATAGTATTTCTGTTAGAGATTTTTGGAGTTGGCAAAATACTCAGCCAGATCCAATTATTATTGATGAAAATGAAGTTGTTGAAGCTGTGTTTTTAAAAGACCTATGCAAAAAATATCCGGTTTATGTGGTAAGCAATTCTTCGCCAACTCATATTAAGTTTTATATGGATAAAATAGGCATTAGATATAGTTGGTTTAAAAGGGTTATAAGTAATCACTTTATTGCTGAGGACAAAACAAAAGGGCATTACTATCAAGATATTTTAGAAAGTGAAGGTTGCAAGCCAGAGCAAGTTTATGTTTTTGGTGATAGCATAAAAAATGATTTAAACCCTGCAAAAAAACTGGGTATGAACACAAAACACATAAACAGTAGTTTAGATATTCCAAAACTTGTTAAAAAGGTTTTAGATAACTAGAAATAACACTTAAGTAAAAGGTTTTAGATAACTAAAAACTATTTAGTAAAAAGTTGTTTTTTTAATTTTGCCTTGGAGTAAACAATGAGTTTTTGTAGATAAAAAACAAAAATCTACAATATAATAAATAAGTAAGTTAAAAAAAGGTTTGCTATAAAAAATTTTTTTGATATAATTTATTTTGAAAAATTTAATTTAAGGAGAAAGATGTATGTTAAAACTAATTTGTGCAGCACCAGCTGATAATACAGGTTCAATCATTATGATGGTTGGCTTATTATTGTTGTTAATTGTTTATATGTTTTTTAACTCTAAAAATCGCAAAAAACAACAAGAAGAAGCTGTAAAAAGATTAAATGAATTAAAAGTGGGAGATAAAATTGTAACTCACTCTGGTATTTATGGTGAAATTGTTTCTATGAGAGAAACAACTGCTGGCAAAATTTTTGTTATTAAAACAGGTGCAGATGAAGATGCTAAAAAAGCAAGCTATCTTACAATAAGCGCATATGTTATTGCTGGTATTGATGAAAAACAAGATGTTGTTTTGGATGCTGAGGGAAATGTTATTGAACCAGAAGACCAACAAAAATTAAAAGAAGAAGTATTAAAAGAAAAGGCTGAAAAAGAGCCAGAAGAAAACGAAGAAAAAAAAGAAGAAAAACCAAAAAAGAAAACAACAAAAAAATCAACTAAAAAAGCAGAACCTGCAGCACCTAAAGCAGAACCTGCAACAGCTGATAAAGCTAACTAATTTTTTTGGTAAACTAAAAAAACACTTAAAAAGAAAGGTAAAAAATGGCCTTTCTTTTTTTTGTTTTTAGATATAAAAAAAGATAAAACAGCAAGCGTAAAAATAAGCAAAATCAAAATAAAAAAATAGGGTAAAAATAAAATAATTTAAATAAAAACAAAGTAAAAAGTAAGTAAAAAAATTGTTAAGAATTAAATAAATAAAGAGTTAAAAATAAGCAAATAAAAAGACCGTAAAAGTAAAAAATTTAAAAATACAAAAAACCACATAAAAGCCTTTAATTTAGCACATTTTGTGGTTAAATAGTGGATAACTTTTTTGTTAAAAAAGGCATAAAAATAAAACCTAATTCATACCTTTTTATATAGTAGTTTTTTTATAAAAAAGGGGAGGGAAAAGGGGCAAGATGGAAAACAGTTTAAAGTCTAAAAACTTTTTGCAAATTTTAAAGGGTGTGGGGGTATCACTAGTTGTAAGTTTGGTAGGAATTTTGGTGTTTGCTTTTGTGTTAAGGTTTGTAAATATGGGTGATAATTTAATAAAAATTATAAACCAAGTTATTAAAGTTTTAAGTGTTTTATTGGGTGTTAGTTTAACTCTTAAAAAAGACAAAACAAAAGGTCTTTTAAAAGGGGCTGGGGTAGGTGCTTTATACACCTTGCTTGCATATCTTGTTTTTTCTGTTTTAGTAGGTAACTTTAATTTTGGTTTAAGTTTGGTTTTTGATACAATTTTTGCCTCAGTTATTGGGCTTATTTGTGGAGTCATTTTTGTTAATGTAAAAACTAGGGGTTAAGTTGGGTTTGGCAATAAAATAAAATTAAAAATGGCTAAAATTAAAGTTAATTTAAAAGTTGCACACTAAGAATTTTTTTAAAATCAAGTGCCAAAATTGTGCTAAAAAAAATAAAATATTAAAAAAATAAAAGTGGTTAATAATTTGTTTGTTAGCCGCTTTTTTGTTGGGTGATTATAGCAAACAAAAAAACTATACAATAAGTGGTGTTAGTTTTAAAAATTATAATTGACTAAACAAAAGTTTTTATATATAATATAACGCATATTGGAAGGAGCAAAGAGACACGATGACTAAAAAAAGAAGTATAGTTAAGCTTTGTATAGTTTCAATTCTAACCTTAATTGGTTTATTTTTAACCTTTTTTAGTTTTGTTATTCCAACAACAAACACAACTTTTAAAGGTTTTTTTAATGCAATAAACTATGGTTATGATATTGACGGTGGTGTTTTGGCTGTTTATGAGCCTCTTGATAAAAGCATTGCTGGTTATGAGCTTGACAACAAATTAGACGTAACAGTTTCAAAATTAAATTCAACTCTTGCAGGTTGGGGTTTTTCTGTTACAAAACAAAATTCAAATATTAGACTTGAAATTTCACAAACAAGTTATACAGAACTTGCTACAAAACTTTCACAATTTAACATGGATGTTCTTTCATTGTTAGGTGCTGAAGAAGGTATTTCATTTAGCGACAGTTCTGATGATGCTGAGGCTGAAGGTTTTGTTGGCGGCGAATATATTGAAAGTTGCACATATTCTTACAACCAACAATGGATTGTTGAAATTAAATTCAACGAAGAAGGAAAAACAAAATTTAAAGCTTTAACTCAAAAAATTGTTGATTCAACTGAAGCAAACCCAAGATTGTATATGTTCATCAATGGTGAAAATTACAATACTTCTGGTTTTGAAATGGGTGAAAGTGCTGTTTCATCTTTAACATTGGTTGCTAATAACGAAATGGCCGCTGAAGCTCTTGCTTTGCAAGTTAATGTTCTTGCTAGACCTTTAATGTTAAGCACAGTTATTACTGATGTTGTTAACGGTGGATTAAACACTTCAACTGGTTCATTTTTTGGCAATCAACAAGCTTTACTTGTTTTTGTTTTATGCGCTGTAGTTGTTGCAACAATCGCTTTACTTTGTGTTAGATACAGAGTTTTAGGTGCACTTGCAACTCTTGCTATTGCAATCTTTACAGTTTTATATGCATTTTTACTTCAATCAATTCCTCTTGTTATGATGGATATGAACGGTGTTATGGGTGCATTGCTTGTTTACCTTGCACTAGTTGGTGGCATGGTTAACATCTTTGAAAAGATTAGACAAGAATATGCTGTTGGTAAGAAAAT
The DNA here is from genome assembly GCA_045637945.1 of Clostridia bacterium. Taxonomy (GTDB): domain Bacteria; phylum Bacillota; class Clostridia; order Christensenellales; family UBA1242; genus UBA7862. The sequence continues at coordinate 23,023 of JAZUAI010000052.1, read as the reverse complement.
TCCAAACAGTGTTACAAGCGGTTTCAAAAAACAAGTTATTCCTACACTTGAAAGATATATCTTCTTACTTGTTGTTTGTGCAGTAATGTTTATTGTTGGAACTCCTGCTTTAAAAGCTATTGCTGTTAATGTTTTTGTTGGTTTGTTTGTAAACTACTTTACATTGTTTGTTGTTCTTCGTGGTTTGAGCAACATTTACTTACCAATAAACTCAACTAAAAAAGAACTTTACAATCTTAAAAGGGGGGCTATAAAACATGAAATCTAAAACTTCCCTTAATAATTTTGATTTTTTAAAATGGTTTAAACCAGCTTTAATTGTTTCTCTTGTATTAGTTGTTATTGCTAGCATCCTTTGGGGTGTTGTTGGTTTTAATAAAGGTTTTGATTTTACTGGTGGAACTCAACTTGTTGTTGAATTTGACACAACACCTTATAATCTTGAAAGAGATGAAGATTTGAGTGCTGCTACAGATAAAATTAAAGATGTTTTAAATCAAAACAATGTTGATATTAACTCAATGCAAATTTTGGGTGAATACAACACTCAATCACTTGTTATTACTTTTAAAAACACAGATGAAAAAACTGTAAGAAATATTAGACTTGAAATTAACAAACATTTAAACACAAGTTCTGCTTTTGTTAATCTTCCAGCAGATCAAAGATACAAAATTTTAGATGATGAATCTGTTAATGCTTTTGATATAACAAAAAAGACAACTACAGCTCAAAGTTTAATTGCTCCAACAGCTGTTCTTGCAACAGTTTCAACATTACTTTTTGCTTTAGTTATTGCTATGATTTATGGTTTAATTAGATTTAAAACTGCAGGTGGTTTAACACTTGTGTTTGCAGGATTGTTTAATGTTATTTTAACTCTTGCTTTTGCACTTATAACAAGAATTCAAATTAATACTTATTTCTTTGGATTGTTAAGCATTATTCTTCTTGTTTCAGTTTATATGGCAAGCGACTTATTGTTTGAATTAAAAGAAAAAGCAAAAGAACCTGCTTTAACAGAAAAAACTAATTATGATCTTGCAAATATTGTAACAAAACAAAACTTTGCAAAAACTATTGTTGTTGGTTCAATTTCTCTTGGTGTTGCTTTGCTTTGTGGCTTGTTTGGAACAATCAATATTTTACAACTTGCACTTCTTAGCATTGTTGGCATTGCTGTTTGTGTGGCTTCTCATTTGTTTGTTGTTCCTGCTTTCTGGGCTTTTGCAAACAAGAAAAGAGAACTTTTAAAACCTCAAGTTGTTGTTAATAACAACGACAAAGATGCAGAAGTTGTTGAAATTGAAGAAAACAATGAAGATAGCGAAGCAGAAGTTGTTGAAGTTGAAGAAAATAACAAATAATTAAAAAAGACTTTTTAAAAGGAACTGCTAGAAATAGTGGTTCTTTTTTTTATGTAAAATATTATTTGTGTAAAACATTTATTTAATAATTTTTTGTTAAAAAATAAAAAATTTTGTAAAAACTATAAAAAATATTAAAAAAAATTTTGAAGTATAAAAAAAAGTATGTTAATATAATATTGAAATAATAAAAAACTAAATATTTTTTAAGGATAGACTGGAATATTTTTATAACTCTTTTATATTAAAGAGTTAATTTTGGGCTAGATATTTTTTTGAAACATTAGCAGTTTTAAACATTTTTTTAGTTTTGGTTTAATTTTAATTTAAGTATGTATTTATAGTTTTTAAATGGGTTAAAATTGCTAAACAAAGGGGAGAAGTGAAACCTTTTGTATTTTAAAATAAAAATGCTTTTAGGTAAGTAGAGCAAATTTTTTTAGTTTTTATTTTGCTTTTTAAAAAGTGTTTTTGCGTAAATTGAAAATAAAAATATTTAAGATGAAGTAATTTCGCCATCTTCTAGCAGTCTAAAAACTAATATGGAAGAAATAAATAAAAATATGCTCAAGCAAAAAGGGGAAGATAAAAAGCTTGCCCCAGTTGTTTTGCGCGAAGAAAACAAAAAACAAGATAAAAATTTTAAAAACAATAAAAATAATTTTGCTAAGTCAAAATCTTTTAACAAAAATAAAAAGTTTAACAAGATAAAAACTGAAGGCGAAAGAGTTTTAAAGGACAATAACAAAGACAATGCTAAAGTTTTAACTCAAGAAGAGCCAAGAGTTTTTAAAAGAGCAAATTTAACTGAAAGTCAAAAAGAAATATCAAAAAAATACAACATAAGTCCTATGGTTGTAGAACTTTTAGAGCGTAGGGGTTATGATAACCTTGAAAAAGTTGAAAAATTTTTAAATCCAACTGATGAATTTTTTTATGACCCATTTTTATTAAAAGGTATGCACAGTTTAGTTAAAAGGGTTAACAAAGCAATTGCAAACAATGAAAAAGTTTTAATTTTTGGCGATTATGATGTTGACGGTGTTAGCGCAAGTGCAATTTTAATTAAGTATTTTTCTAGTTTACAATTTTATGTAGATTACTTCTTGCCAAACAGATATATTGATGGTTATGGTTTAACAAAAGAATCTATTTTGCAAATTAAAGAAAAATATAATCCAACTTTAATTATTACTGTTGACTGTGGTATTTCTTGTTATGAAGAAGTTGAGTATGCAAAAACTTTGGGTATTGATATTGTGGTAACTGACCACCATGATATTCCTGATAAAATTCCAAATACAATTGTTATTAACCCTAAACTTGAAGGACAAAAATATCCTTTTAAACAACTTTGTGGAACAGGTGTTGCTTTTAAAGTTGTTCAAGCTTTAAGTGGTTTAGAAAATGCAAAAAAATATTTGGGTATTTGTGCTATTGCAACCATTGCTGATATTGTGCCTTTGCAAGATGAAAACAGGGCAATTGTTAAATATGGTATGCTTGATTTTAACAACAACTTGCCACTAGGCATAAAAATGCTTATGCAAGATAACAAACTTGATTGTAACTTAACTGCAACAGATATTGCTTTTAAACTTTCTCCAAAAATCAATGCTGCTGGCAGGATGGGGGATGCAAGTGTTGCACTTAAACTTTATATTAAAGATGATAAAATTTTACTTAAAAACACAATTGAAAATTTAAACAATTTAAACCTTGAACGCCAAGCTTTGTGCAATAAGGTTTATGATGATGTTATTGAACGCCTTGCAAACATAAACATTGCAAACTATAACTCAATTGTTTTATATAGCAAAAAATGGGATAGTGGTATTTTGGGTATTGTTTCTGCCAAAATTGCAAACGAGTTTAACCGTCCAACCATACTTTTATCTGAGGTGGGAGACGAGTTAAAAGGCAGTGCAAGAAGCGTAAATGATATTGATATATTTAGCGCCATTTCAAGCCTAAAAGAGGTTTTAGAGGCCTTTGGTGGTCACAAAATGGCTGCTGGACTTACAATTAAGACCAAAAACTTTAAAAACTTTATTACAAGCATAAATGCATATCTTTCAGAACATTATTCTCCAAAAGATTTTATGCCTTATAGTAATTATGATTTGGATATTAAAGCAGAGCAAATTACACCTAAATTTATTAAAGATTTAAATTTGTTAGAGCCTTGTGGTTGTGGCAATCCAAAACCTATTTTTAATTTAGAGTTAGATAAAAACGCAACTGTTGTTCCAATGCAAAAGCATCCAAATCACTTAAACATTAGTAACAAAAATTTAAACATTGTTGCTTTTAACTCTTATAAATATTTGCCATTACTTAAAAATTGTAATTTCAAACAAATTCAAATGGAATTTCAATTAAGTGAATATAAAAACAAAAGTTATTTAAAGGGTATTAGCAAGCATATTACAACAGGCTTTATTGAAAAACCAAAAAACAAAGAAGCTGTTTATGGTGAATATTTGAAGCAAGTTTATTATTCCAACCCTGGCAGTAAAAAATGTGAAAGTTACGACAAAGATAAACTTATTGAAGTTGTAAAAGATGCTCAAAAAGAAATGTTTGGAACTTTGTTTGTATGTAACAGTTATGAGTCTTACCAAGAGTTTTTAGAACTTTCTGGCAAGGATAAAAATATTCAACACTATTTATTTGAAGTTATTTCAAACAGTGGTATCAACAGTGTTATTTTAGCCCCAACAAACTTTGCAAACTTTGGTGCTTATAAAAACATTGTGTTTTTAGATCCTGTTTTATCAAAAGGTTTTGTTAATGCAATAGCTGGGGTTAGCAATGCAAAAATTTATATTCCTAGTTATAAAAAGGTTGACCAAGACATATTTAAATCTTTGCAAACAGATAGAAATATTTTTGGTGCTTACTTCAAACTTTTAAGCAATTTTGCAAGCACTCAAGCAAGTTTTTATAACGAAATTGACTTGTTTAAAAAGTTAAATGCAATTGATAAAAAAATTAACTTCAGGCAATTTATTTTTTGCCTTTATACCTTTATTGAACTTAACATTTTTGAACTTGAACAAGAAATTGAAACTCTTACACTTAAAGAAAATAAAAAAGTGTTTTCATCTTTAACAAATTCAAACTTTTATAACCAAGTTAGCCTTATTTTAAAAACCTTTTAATAATAGGGTAAAGTAGGCTTTTCAAAACATAGCAAATTTTGACAAAATTGCTTATATATGTTAAAATAAATTAAACTAAAAATATGTGGCTAAAAAACTAAAAAAAGAGGTTACATCTATGAGCCTTATTCCTGCTAAATCTTCATCAATTCAAAAATTTGTTCGCCCTGCAACAAACAGAGCTTTTGTAAACCCTTCAACTCAGTTTGATAAGGATATGTTTGCTGTTGCAAAATCTTTGTTGCCAAATTTAAATTCAAAAAACCACTTTAATTACGCAACAAACTTGGCAAGTGTTATTTTAGGTGAGCAAGGTATAAAACACGGTGTTAATTTTGAAACTTTTACACCTCAAGAAGGTGATGCTCGTAACGGATTTTTTATTCAAAATACCAACACTTTTGTTGTTAGTACAAAACTTATTGGTGATCCTGAAAACATTGGTTTGCTAACAAATACAATCGCTCATGAGTTAACTCACTGTAAACAAGCCGATTATGATACTCGTGCAAAATATTTTGGACCATTTCAACACAATATTAAAGTAGGTCACTCAACTATTCTTCAAAAAGTAGTTAACCCAGGTGGCAATCCTTATGGTGACATGTATTTTATGTCAAAAATGGAGCAAGAGGCTTTTTCGTATGGTGGAAAGTTTGCTAAAGACTTTTTGAGTCTTGCAAAACAAGTTGCTGAAAAAGAAGGAAATCCTGCACAAGTTTCCTTTTTGGAAAAACAAATTCAAAGTGTTACTGAAGAAGATAATGCGTTTTGGAGGCAAAGTGCAAAAGTAGACAGAGCTTTTATTCAAGGCAAAGGGGTAAAACCTTTTTGTGAACAAATGCAACAAACTTTTGATGATTTTTATAACCTTGCTACCGCAAGCCTTGGCTTTAGACCAATAACAGAACAAGACAAAAAAACTTATGCCAGATTAACTGCTGTGCCTGAACTGGATATGTTTAAAGCTCCATCAGAAAAAATTTTTATTACACTTTCAACTGTTTTAGGAAGATATCCAAAAAGAGAGTGTGTTGAACAATATTTAGATTTGGCTTTTAAATCAAACGTTGTTGGTGTTATGCCAATGGCCATAAATAGACTTATGGAACAAGGCGTGCCTATAACTCATACCGATTTTACAAAAGCCGTTTTATCTACAGATTTTTATAAAACCGATAGTAAAATCTTTCTTGCACCACAAACTTTTTCAAGGGTAGACGAAAGTGTTTGGGTTAGAGATATGGTTGCTGCTCACGGTGTACATAATACATTAAAAGTTTGCAAAGATTTGCAAAAGGAAACAGGGTTGCCTTGTCCTATTGATTTTAACAAAGTTGGAAATCTTTTATCATCATACAGTCAAGATCCTATTATGTTTGTTGGTAAAGACCCTGTTTATGGAACAGCACAACTTTTGGATTTGGCTGTAAGAGAACTTATTGCTAAAGGACAAGCTACAACTGACCAATATTTAAAAATTAAAAGTGAAATTGCAGGAAATTTGGCAAATATTGTTAACAGTTTTGAAGATATTTCTGGCAATAACCACGAATATGTTACAGCACTTGCAAGGTTTGTAAGAAATCCTTATGAACAACAATTTGAAGTAGTAGAAGAAGTAAGTGAAGTTGGTGCTTGTTTAAATATTAGGGTAGCAAAAACCGTTGCTGAAGAAATTGCAGCTAGACGCAAAATTGAAACTCGTGAAGAAAACCCTGCAGAAGAAGATGCTGAAGAAGACGAGTTTGATGAAGGTCCTATAGGTAATTCATTTGTTAAAAAGGTTAACCCAGAAGAATTCCTTGGAGAACAAGGTCCTAGAAAGAAACAACCTGTTAAGAAAACTGATCAAGATTCATTGTTAGAACAAATGAAATCTTCAAACTTATCTCCAGAACAAATTAATGGAATTTTGGCAATTTTAAATAAAAAAGATTCTTTTGTTTCAGCTGAAGATGCTGCTTTTATTAAAGAATATTCTGCAGCAGAAGAAGATTCTTTTATTGCGGTTGAAGATGCAATTGCATGTACAAATAGCCTTGTTAAAACTGCTTCTCGTGGGGTTGTTGAAAGTTCTGAGGCAATTATGCCAGCGGTAACAGAAACTGTTAAGGTTAGTGAAGGTTTTGAAATTGGTGGTCAAATTATACCTCATAGTGAACTTGCTAGTGTTGAAGTTTTAACACCACAACAAAATCAAGCAGTTACACCTCAAATGCCATCACCTAATCAACCTGGTGTAGAAATGAGTATGTAAATAAAAGGGGAAGAAGTATGAAACTTGTTATTGAAGAAGTTACAAATTTTGCACTAAATCAAAATTCAATTAAAAATAACTTTGAGTTTGTTTTTGATAATGAAAATGAAACTGGTGGAACTTTATATAATGGAACAACCTTTATTGCAAACTTTGACCCACAAACTAACACAGCAAAGGTTATGTTTATTCGTCAAGTAGATGAAGAAAATTATGAAGATTATAAAAGTTTTACTATTGCAGAAGGGGCAACTGCTAGTGTAGTTGAAGATTTTGCTGCTTCTCAAGCAGTAATTACTTTTAATTTGTGCAAATAAGTTTTTAAAAAAAAAGTTGTTTTTAATAGATAAATTTGTGTTGTTTTAAACATATAAATTTATGCAAAAATACTATTGAAATATATATAAAAATATACAAATTAGCAGTTGACAAAACACTTAAACTAATGTATATTTTCATAGATGCCTTTAACAAGGGGATTCGCGTTTAACTTCCAAAGTAAATAACGGTCTACTTTGTTTTTGGTGAATTTAAAAAAGGGAGTAAAAAAATGGATAAAGCAAAAAAACAAGAAATTATCAAAACTTTTGCTAAATCAGAAAAAGACACAGGTTCTACAGAAGTTCAAGTTGCAATTTTAACAGAAAGAATTCAACACTTAACAGAACACCTTAAAGCTAACCCTGCAGACAAACACTCAAGAAGAGGTATGATGCAATTAGTTGGTCAAAGAAAAGGTCTTTTAAAGTATCTTGAAGAAGTTGATATTGAAAGATACAGAGATTTAAAGAAAAAATTAAATTTAAGATAATTAACAATAAAATAGCGGGTTTACAACATTTGTTTATAAAGTGTTGCTGTCCGCTATTTTTTTTGTAATTTTTTAACCTATCTTAATTTAATTTTGCGGGTTTGATTTTTATTAAAAATGCGGGTTTAATTTTAATATAAGAGGTTTGTTTTTAAAGTTTTTTTAAAATATCAAAACTTTTTAAAAAGTTGACTAAACAAACTTTTTGTAGATATAATTGATTGTTATGAAAAACAAGGAGAACAAAAAATGAGTAATAAGGATTATGTTTTTGAAACAACCGTTGGTGGTAAAAAACTTGTTGTTAAAACAGGCAAATACACTGAACAAGCAAACGGAACTTGTTGGGTTAGCTGTGGCGAAACTGTTGTTCAAGCAAGCGTTACAATGGCTGATAGCCCAAGAGATGGTATTGACTTTTTCCCATTAGGCGTTGATTTTGAAGAAAAAATGTATGCTGTTGGTAAAATTCCTGGCGGATTTAAGAAAAGAGAAGGAAGGCCAAGCGACAAAGCTATTTTAACAAGCAGATTGATTGATAGACCTTTAAGACCACTTTTCCCAAAAGGTTTTTACAACGATGTTGCTGTTGTTTGCACAGCTTTGAGTGTTGACCCTGATATTGCACCAGAGCCTCTTGCTATGATTGCTTCATCAGTTGCATTGTCAATTTCTGATATCCCATTTGCAGGACCTACAGGCAGTGTTGTTGTTGGTTGTGTTGATGGTGAATTTATTATCAACCCAGATTTAGCACAAAAAGAATTAAGCGAAATGCATGTTACTGTTAGTGGAACAGACGAAGCTATTTTAATGGTTGAAGCTGGTGCTAAAGAAGTTAGCGAACAAAAAATGCTTGATGCAATTATGTTTGCTCACGAAGAAATTAAAAAACTTATTAAATTCCAAAAAGAAATCGTTGCTAAAATTGGCAAAGAAAAGAGAACAGATTTACCAATTTTCACACCTGATGAAGATGTTGATAAAGCTGTTAGAGAATATGCTGATAAAAAACTTGATTTTGCACTTGATACTTTTGACAGACAAGAACGTCAACAAAGACAAGATGAATTAAACGAAGATGTGCTTGCACACTTTGCAGAAATTTATCCTGACAAACAAAAGATGATTGCTGATGTTTTATATAAAATGACAAAAGAAAAAGTAAGAGCAAAAATCTTAACTAAAGGTGAAAGACCTGACGGAAGAAAATTAAAAGAAATTAGACCTATTTGGTGTGAAGTTGGCGTTTTACCAAGAGTTCATGGTAGTGCTGTTTTCACTCGTGGTCAAACACAAGTATTAAACTGCTGCACACTTGGCACTATTGCTGAAGTTCAAAAACTTGAAGGCTTAGATGATGAAGATGCAAAGAGATATATTCACCATTACAATATGCCTCCATATGCAACTGGTGAAGCTCGCCCATTAAAGAGCCCAGGCAGAAGAGAAATTGGTCACGGTGCTTTGGCTGAAAGAGCTTTAGAACCTGTTGTTCCAAGTGAAGATGAATTCCCATATGCTTTAAGACTTGTTAGTGAAGTTTTAAGTTCAAACGGTTCATCATCAATGGCTAGTGTTTGTGGTTCAACACTTTCACTTATGGATGCTGGTGTTCAAATTAAAGCTCCTGTTGCTGGTATTGCTATGGGTCTTATTAAAGACACAGAATCAAACAATGTTGGTGTTTTAAGTGATATTCAAGGTTTAGAAGATTTCTTAGGCCATATGGACTTTAAAGTTGCTGGAACTGAAAAAGGTATTACAGCTATCCAAATGGATATCAAAATTAAAGGTATTGACAAAAACATTTTAACTACTGCTTTGGAACAAGCTAGAGAAGGCAGAATGCACATCTTAGGCATTATGCTTGAAACTATTAAAACTCCAAGAGAAAACTTGAGCAAATATGCTCCAAAGATTATTAGCTTTAACATCAACCCAGACAAAATTAAAGATGTTATAGGCTCTGGTGGAAAAGTTATTAACAAAATCATTGACGAAACTGGTGTTAAAATTGATATTGATGATGACGGAAAAGTTTTCATTGCAACTCCAGATGACGCTATGGCTCAAAGAGCAAAACAAATTATTTTAAATATTGCTGAAGACCTTGAAGTTGGTAAAACTTATGAAGGAACAGTTGTAAGAATTATGCAATTTGGTGCTTTTGTTGAATTTGCTCCAAACAAAGATGGTATGATTCATATTAGCAAACTTTCAAAAGACAGAGTTGAAAAAGTAACTGATGTTGTTAATGTTGGTGACAAAGTAAAAACTGAAGTTATCAAAGTTGACGACAAGGGTAGAATTGATTTAAGACTTATTGAAAAATTGTAATTTGTTACTCCTAGTTAAACTTAAATAAATTAAAAAATAAAAAAGCACTTGCAGGTACTATGCAAGTGTTTTTTTGTGCTTTGGCAACAAATTTTAAATAAAAATACCTTAATTTATGTGCTATGCAATTTAGGTATTATGCAAACTTTTTATTGTTTATGTATTGATTAATAAGTAAAAAGTTAAATTTAAACATAAAAAACAAAACAAATTTTATGTTTGCAAACTAAAAAGCAAAACAGTTTTTTGTGCTTAAAAATAAAAAAACAAAACTTATAAAGTTAGGGTTTTAATAAAAAACGCAAAATAAAAAACACAAAAAAGGTTTTAATTTTTTTAGAATAAACATATATTTTTATATGAAGATTTTTGGTTTTAACTTAAGTCAAGAAAACAAATTTATAAACATCACTTGCAACATAATTTTAGTTTTGGTTGTAGGGGTGGTTTTTAGTTTATCTGTTTTTTCACCTGTAATAAGTGTTAGTTACACTCCTTCGCAAAAAGCAATTTATTATGGTAACAAGCAAAACAAAAATATTAGCCTTATGGTTAATGTTTATTGGGGCAATGAATATTTAAAAGAGATGTTGCAGATTTTTAAAGACAACAAAGTTAAAACAACTTTTTTTGTAGGGGGTTGTTGGGTAGCAAAAAACAACAATTTGTTGCTTGAAATTTTAAATGATGGTCACGAACTTGGCAATCATGGTTACAATCACAAAGACCACGCAAAGTTAACTGCAAAACAAAATCAAGAAGAGATACACACAACTTATCAACTTGTTGAAAGTTTAACGGGTGTTAAGTTAAATTTGTTTGCGCCACCATCAGGTAGTTACAACCAAAATGTTTTGTCTGTTGCAGGGAACTTAGGTTATAAAACTATTATGTGGAGTAAAGACACAATTGACTGGCGTGACAAAGATGAAAACTTGATTTTTGAAAGGGCAACAAAAAACAGTGAAAATGGAGATTTAATTTTAATGCATCCAACAGAGGCCACTGTAAAAGCTTTGCCAAAAATTATTAACAACTTAGTTGAAAAGGGTTTTAAGTTAACAACAGTAAGTGAAAATATTGCTGGATTGTAGAAAGGAATTAAAAAGTCAAAAAAACAAAAGGTAAAAACAAAACAAATAAAAAGATTAAAAATCTAAAAAACAAGGCAAAAAGCAAAAGAATTGTAAAATTACTTATAAAAATCTTAAAAATATTAAGTTTTGTTAACTAAAAGTTTAAAAATCCTTTTTTAAAAGCAAAAAAAGTTGGTATAATTTAATTATTAGAGGAGATTAAAAAACAAATGAAACCTGTTTTTAGACAATACGACAACGGATTAAGACTTATATTTAAAAAAGTTGAAGCAAATAGACCTGCTTCAGTTTATATTGCCCTTGATGTAGGTAGCAGTAAGGAAGAAGACAAAAATAGTGGTATTTCACATTTTATTGAACACTTAACTTTTAAGGGAACAGAAACTAGAACAGCAAAACAAATTAGCACAGAGCTTGAACAAATTGGTGCAAATGCAAATGCTTTTACAAGCAAGTATATGACTTGCTATTTTGCAACTTGTTTGGGAGAAAAAGTTGAAAATGTTTTTGATATTTTAAGCGATATGGTTTTTGCTTCAAAATATGCTCAAAGTGACATTGACAAAGAACGCAAAGTTATTTTTGAAGAAATTGATATGTATGAAGATGATCCAGAAAGTGTTGCTTATGAACAATTTTGCAAAGATTTTTATGAAAAGTCACCTTTAAAAAGACCTATTATTGGAACTAAAGAAAGTTTGGAAGGTATAACAAAAAAAGATATTGAAGAATATGTTGCAACTCATTACACACCACAAAACACAGTTGTTTCGGTTGTAGGAGACTTTGATATTGACTATGTTGAAAAACTTGTAAACAAATATATTGGCAAACGCTTTACTAAAAAGGCAAGCATTGAAGAAAAAACAAAATCTTCAATAATTATTCCTGACAAAAAGTTTAGTTACATTACAAAAGATATTGCACAAACTCACATTGTGCTTGGTTTTCCTTGTGATAACATTTTTAGTGAAAAAAGATGGGTTTATTCACTTCTTTGCTTTATTTTTGGTGGTGGTATGGCTTCAAGACTTTTCCAAAAAGTTAGAGAAGAACATGGCCTTGTTTACAGCATAAGTTGTGTGCCAGAATTGTATGAATGTGGTGGTGATGTTGCAATTGCACTTGGAACAAACAAAAAAAATCAAAACGAAGCAATTAGCCTAGTTAAAGAAGAAATTGACAAACTTGTAAGCGAAGGTTTTACTGAAGAAGAACTTTTAAGGGCAAAAACATTTTGCAAAAGTTTGATTGTATCTGGCAATGAAACTGGTAGTAGTATGGCAAAATCTAACGCAGGAAACATTTTAACTTTTAACCATATAATCAGTGTTGAAGAACGCATTGAAAAGGTAGAATCTGTTACTGTTGAAGATTTAAATGCCTTAGCACAAAAAGTTTTTGACTATGGCAATGTTTGTGGCTGTGTTGTTTCAAACTCTCCAGATGAAAAGTTGTTTGATATTTTTAACTAACAATCTTTTAAAATTAAATGTTTTTTGAAATAAATGTTTTTTAAAAGAAATGCTTTAAAAAACAAAATCAAAAAACAAAAATTTAATAAAAAAAACAAAAGACCTTAGGTATTTTTTAAAATTTACTTTAAAGGTCTTTTTTTTAGCACATATAACTATATTTATATTTATTTTAATTATATTGGCGTTAATCGTTTGGGTAAAACTTTTTTATGTGGTATAATTTTTTTTGCAAAAAAATTTTGGTAAACCCCAAAAAAGAGAAAAAGGAACTTTTAAATTTAATGGGATATTTAGAATCAAAAAGAGAAGAGATTGCGACAAAAATTGCAAATGCTAATCAAAGTTTTAAAAATTCAACAGTTGAAGAGCGTCTTGCTTTTATCCAACAAGCTTTTTATGATGTAAGAGATTATTGTTTTAGACAAACAGGTTTTCCACAACTTAAAGCAACTGCTTTTAGTTTTGCTGCTGGAATTAACTCAATGCAAGCTATGTATAGCCCTAAAAATAATGCTGTTTCATATGGTGTTATTCCTGCAGTTTTTTCCACCCCAACACAGGTTTACAGCACTTTGTTTCATGAAATGAGGCATGCTTATCAAAATGCAAATCCGGCTGTAAGAGTTTATTCAGATTTTACAAGCAATTATTTATCAGCAACCAGACCACATGCTCCTGAACAATGGTTATCTAGTTGGCCAGAATATGATGCAGAAAGATCTGCCAGCCAAACAATGGGTAATATTTACAAAACAGCTGAAAGGATTATTCCAGGAGAAAGAGGAGAAAGAGCTGGCGAAATTGCTAAGGCTTTTTTTGAAAGAAAAGCGATTTTAAAAGAAAATTACGATAAAGCAAGATCCGATTATAGGGAAAAGTTTGATTTGGGATATAGATTGGCAAATAACAGAGGTGTTTATTCTGTTTTAACTTCAACTGGAGTTGCAAAAGTTATGAGGATGTTCCCAAACAATCCATTAGATAGACAATATCAACCAGAAAATGTTCCTCAAACTTCATCTTCAGTTATAGTTCCTTTAGATGCAATACTTGGTAATAGGACTTTTCACTTTAATTTTAAAGAGATGAGAGATATTATTAGAGATAATCCAAATTTCTTAACCTTTCAACCGGAAGCAGGAAGAGGAATTTCTGCTTATACTCAACAAGATGCTGAAAGAGATTTTCAGGCTCTTGTAAGATATTTAGAACCAAAATTTGAAAAAGAAAATTATTCAAATTGTGGAAGAGATCATTTTAGACCATTTTTTAAAGGCTGTGGTAAGTATGGTTTTGGCTCTAGAGGGGCTAATGCCAAAGCAAGCGCAAGAGCTTTAAAAGAGTTTTATAGAGAGCAAAATGGTCCTCAACAAATTCAACCTGGTTTTGGACCTCAAGTTGCTTTTGCTGCAGCAAGTCCTATTCAAGGAGATGCACATGTATCTGCTAAAGATGCGACACAAAATATTGAAGAAGAAAAAGAAAATGTTTTGGAAAACACTGACCCAAATGCAACTCAAAATGGTGAACAAGTTGAAAATCCAACTGAAGTTTCAGGCGAAAATCCTGAGGGTAAAGAAGAGGAGCTTGAAGATGGCGTTAACACTCAAGAAAATGGTGTAGGCCAAACTCAAGTGGGTGAGCAAACATTAACAGATACTTCTTTAGTTTCGGCTACTCCTGAAGTTCAAATGGCTAATACAACTATTCAAACTGTTGACCCAACAATGCAAGCAAATCCTGATGCAACAGCATCTGCTACAGCAACAGCAACTGCTACAACAGAATCAGCTGCAGTTGTTGATATTGCACCAGAAATGTAACAAAGGTTAAAGTTTTTTAAACAAAAGTTAACAAAAATCAAAATAAAAATAATAAAAGGTTTTTTATAATGGAAGAGAAAACAATTAAACCAAAAAGAGAATTTAAATATAAAAAACAACTGTCGCTTAGTTTAATTTTGGTATGCAGCGTTTTGTTTGTTTTAACAACATTTAATTTTGCACAGCCAATAAAAGCTTTTATGCTAGGCGCTTTTGGTATTATGTTATACCCAATGTTGTTTTTTACCATTTTGTTTAGTGTTGCAATTTTAAGTGGAAGAAAATTTGTTTATTCATTTAAATACGTGTTGTATTTGTTTTTATGTTTCTTCTTCTTAATGTGTGTGTTGCATGTTATATTTACAACTTCACTTGGTGGCAAAGAACTTAGTTATGGTGAGTATTTATTAGCTTGTTATCACTCTATTTACACTCCTGGTGGATTGTTTTTAGGCTTGTTTACTTACCCTGTAACACATTTACTTCACAACATTGCTGGCATTGTTGTTTATGCAATTGCTTTTATAATTTCACTTTATTTTGTTTTGTCTTATCTTGATTCAATTAAGCAAGAAAAACAACCTGTTCAAGTAGAAAATTACCAAAGATATCAAAACTTCAACACAATTACAAATGACCTTCAACCTCTTGATGATGAAGATGAAGATGCTGAGCAAGAAGAAGAGGAAGATGAAAGCCTTATTCCTACAATTGAAGAAGAAAGTGATGAAGAAGATATTTTTATAAAAGATGAAGAAGATGTTAAAGTTAAAGAGGCAAAGAAAACTCTTGGCTTATTACACGAAGTAACACCTGAAGAAGAAAACGAACCAATAACCACTGGCAGTAAATTGTTTGAAGCCAAAGAAGAGTGGAAGAACAGGGCCGTTGAAAAAGAAGATAAACCACAAAAAATTGTTTATGATGGTCAAGACAAACAAGTTAAAAAAGAAAACCCTGTTTATGAAGAAAACAAAAAGTATTTAAAAACTTTGTTTGAATATAACCTAGATAGTAAAAACCCAATTATCAATGCTGGGGACTATGAAGATTATAAAGAAAAAATGCGTTTGTTTGAGCAAAACAACACAAAGCCATTTAGTAGGGATCTTGATGTTAACCAAACATTGCAACAAACTATAAGACCTCAACAACCACAAATAAATACACCAGAAATTAAACCTGAAAGACCACAAAATAGTTTTGAAAATAATTTTGGTATTGAACCAAACAGAAAAATTGAAGGACTTAACAGTTTTAATGGCGGGTTTACAAGAGGGGAAAATAACCCTTATAGACCAAATCAAAACCTTAACACAAATAATTTTGGTAACAACTTTAACCAAAATAATGGTTTAGGCAACAACTTTAACCCAAATACTTTTAATGGTTTTAATCAAAACACATTTAATCCTGCAAACACATTTAACAGTGTTAACACATTTAATGCGTCAAACATTGATGATATTGATGAAGATGAATTAACCTCAAGCATTGAAGGGTTTGAAGATAGTTTCAACCCATTTAGTTCTAACAAGATTAGCCCATTAAATCCAACTAACTTTGATTTGACACAACCAAAAATTGATGAGCAACTTGCTAAGCAAGAAAATCTTTCTGCTCAAAGATTTATGGCTGAGGAAACAAATATTGCAACACCGTTTGATACAACAAAACTTAGTGATGGTGATGTTTCAACTTCAATAAATAGAACATACAACTTGCCAAAAGGTTTGATGGGTTCAAATATCAGCAGTGCAGCCAGTGCAGCAAATGCAAAAACTCCTGGTGAAATTGCAAAAGAAAATCAACCAAACTTTGGTTTTACAGGAAGATATGTTAGACCATCAATTGATTTGTTGGAAAATTATGTTAACGAAGCTGACACTGCAACTAACCACGAACGCAACATTGAAGTGTTGGAAAAAGTTTTGGAACAATTTGGTATTCCTGCAAAGGTAGAGGCTGTAAGACGTGGGGCAGCATTTACAAGATATGAACTTCATATGCCAATGGGTATTTCTGTTAGAAAAATTCAAGCACACGCTTCAGATATTGCGCTTGCACTTGCTGCAAATGGTGATATAAGAATTGAAGCACCTATTAAAGGTAAAAGTGCTGTTGGTATTGAAGTGCCTAATGCTCAAGTTGACAAAGTTGGTCTTAGAGAAATTATTGATTCACAAGAATTTAACAGGGCAACAAGTCCACTTACATTTGCTCTTGGTAAAGACGTTGATGGCAGTGTTTATTGTTGCAACTTGGCAAAAATGCCTCACTTATTGGTTGCTGGTTCAACTGGTTCTGGTAAGAGTGTATGCTTAAACTCATTGCTTATTAGTTTGTTATATAGAACAAGCCCAGAAGATTTGCGTCTTATTTTGGTTGACCCAAAAAGAGTTGAGTTTGGTATTTACAATAATTTGCCTCACTTGTTACTTCCAAAAGCAATTACTGAACCTAAAAAAGCTCTTAATGCTTTTGATTGGCTTATTAACGAAATGGAAAGAAGATTCTTGGTGTTCCAAGATTGCTTTGTAAAAAATATTGGTGAATATAACGATCAAGAAGAAGTTAAAAATAAAACAATTCAAAAAATGCCTTACATTGTTTTAATTGTTGATGAGCTTGCTGACTTGGTTGTTACTACAAACAAAAAAGAACTTGAAGAAAAAATTATTAGACTTACACAAAAAGCCAGAGCTGCTGGTATCCACTTGATTTTGGCTACTCAAAGACCAAGTGTTGATATTATTACTGGAACAATTAAAATTAACTTGCCTGCAAGAATTGCTTTTGCTGTTAGCCAATTTGTTGATAGTAAAACTATCTTAGACCAAGGTGGCGCAGAAAAACTTTTGGGTAGAGGTGATATGTTGTATTCACCTGCAGATGGCGAACCATTGCGTGTTCAAGGTGCTTTTGTTGATACACCTGAAGTTAAGCGTATTGTTGACTTTGTTAAAGATAATAACCAAGCTGTTTATGATGACAAAATTTCACGCCTTATTAACGAAGGCAGTGCCGGAAATGGTGGTGGAGTTGGCAACACAGCTACAGTGGGTGCTTCAAATGGTGAAGAGTTTGATTCACTTATGCCAGACGCATTAAAACTTGTTATTGAAAATGGCCAAGCATCAATTAGTATGTTGCAACGCAGATTTTCTATTGGTTTTAGCAGGGCTGCAAGAATTATTGACCAAATGGAACTTGCAAAGTTTATTTCAAGCAGTGATGGTAGTAAACCAAGAAATGTATTTATTACTATGGATGACTACAACCAAATTTATGGCAATAGATAATTAAAAAAAACTTAGTTTTTAGCCTTTAAGTGTTTTTAAGTTAAATGCTTAAAGGCTTGAAACTTTTAAAATTAAAAACATTTTTAATTTCTTTTTATAGGTTAAAAAGAATTAAAGACAAAATAAAAAAAACAAAAAACTTAAATATAAAAAAACAAAAAAACACTAAAAAGAAAAAGCAAGGATAAATATTTATGGCAAAAGAAAAAAAGGCTACTGAAGAAGAAGTAATTGAAATTTCAACACCAAGTTTTAGCAAAAAAATTGGTTTTGTTTCTCTTGGTTGTGATAAAAACAGAGTTGACACCGAAAACATTATTACTGTTTTATCGCAGTATCCTTGTTTCAGTTTTGTTTTTGACAAAGAGCAGGCTGATATAATTATTGTTAACACTTGTTCATTTTTACAATCTGCCAGAGATGAGGCAGGGGCTGTAATAAATGAAATGGCTGCTCTAAAACAAAAGAATTTGCAAAAACTTATTGTTGCTGGTTGCTTGCCACTTTTAAACGGGGAAGATGTTTTAAAACAATTTCCACTTGTTGATAAAATTATTGTGCCAGATGATTATAAAAACATTGATAAAATAGTTTTTGATATGTTTAAAGTTAAAACTCCTAAAGAAAAAAAGGAAGTTGAAGCCAGAATTATTACAACACCTATGCATTATGCTTATTTGAAAATTGCAGATGGTTGCAACAATAGATGTGCTTATTGCAAAATTCCTTTTATTAGAGGTAAATATGTTTCACTTCCAATGGAAGAAATTTTAAAGGAAGCTGAGGCTTTAACAAACAAAGGTGTTAAAGAGATAATTTTAGTTGCTCAAGATATAACTAGATATGGTATGGATTTATACAAGGGCTTTAAGTTGAAAGAACTTTTGCAAAAGTTAAGCAAAATTAAAAAACTTAGTTGGATTCGCCTTTTATATTGTTACCCAGATATGATGGATAAAGAACTTATTGAAGAAATAAGAGACAATCACAAAGTTATTAAATATGTTGATATTCCATTGCAACACATTTCAAACAATATGTTAAAGGCTATGAAAAGGCGTGGTAGCAAGGAAGAAATTGAAAATCTTATTACTACTTTGCGTCGTGAAATTCCTGACATTAAAATTAGGTCAACTTTTATGGTTGGTTTTCCGGGAGAGACTGAAAAAGATATTAAAGAGTTAGTTTCGTTTTTAAAAACTTTCAAACTTGACAATGTTGGATTCTTTAAATATTCTAGAGAAGAGGGAACTTCTTCTTATGAATTGCCAAATCAAGTTAACGAAAAGGTTAAAGATAAGAGACTAAAAAAAGTGCAACTTGTTCAACAAAAAGTTGCAGCTGAAAATAACAAAAAGATGATTGGTAACACTTACAAAGTTTTGTGTGATAGTTATGATGCTAAACACAAGTTTTATGTTGGCAGAGGTTATTTTAGCGCGCCAGACATTGACTTTGAAATTTTGTTCTCGTCTTTCAAAAAAGTTCCTGTTGGTTCTTTTATTGATGTTAAAATTGTTGATTATAAAGATGAATTCTTTATCGGGGAGGTAGAGTTTGATGAATTTGCCTAATAAAATTACTGTTGTTAGAATAGTGCTTATTCCATTTATTGTTTTCTTTTATTTGTCAACAAGCTTTATTGCTTGTGGCAAACTTATTGCTGCTGGTCTTTTTGCAGTGGCTTGTCTTACTGATTTTCTTGACGGTTATTTGGCAAGAAAGTTAAATCTTGTTACCACTCTTGGTAAGTTTTTAGATAGCATTGCAGATAAAATGCTTGTTTTGGGTGCTTTTGCTTTGGTTGTTGCTGATAACACAATTTTAGCACCATATGGCGTTATTGCTTTTGTTATTGTTATTTTTAGAGAGCTTATTATCAGCGCGCTAAGACAAATGGCTGCTAGCAAAAATGTTGTTATTGCTGCTGATATGTGGGGTAAAGTAAAAGCAAATTTCCAATTCTTTGCAATTTTATTCTTTATGGCATTTAGCTACTTTATTGATAATCCTATTTTAGGTGAAACACTTTACACAATTTTCTTTGTAATTTGCTACACATTGTTAGCTCTCACAGTTTTATCAACAATAATTTCTGGGGTTCATTATTTTGTAAAAAACAAAGCTGTTTTTGCAAGTGAAGAACCAAAAGCAAAAAAAGAAGAAAAGACAGAAAAAAAAGAAAAATAATTTTTAAAAATTGAAATTGAATTAAAAATAAAAATAGAAATAGAAAAAATAAAGATAAAACTAAAAATAAAACGGCTTTTTTAAATTAAAACATTTAAAAAGGTTGTTTTGCTTTTAATAAAACTTTTAAAATTAAATACAAAAATTTTAATTTAAATAAAAAAAATTGATTAGAATTAAAAAAAATAAAAAATTTACATTAAAAGGACAAGGCTTGAAGATAGAAAATGAAAGTTAGCATACTTACGGTTTCTAACAACGAAATTATATCAAGTGAAAAAAATGACAGCATAAAGCTTATTTCTTCACAACTATATAAAAACGGTTTTGATGTTGTTACAAATCAATTTGTAAAATGTAAGTCAGAAGTTGTTGCAGGCAGTTTTAAACAAGCCTTGGAATTATCTGATTGTGTTATATTTATTTGCGACAATGAGTTTGAAAAAAGTTATATGTGCAAAAAAATTATTTGTGATAGTTTTTCAACTCAACTTGTTGTAAATGAATATGCAAAACGAAATATGGAAGAATTTGCAAAAAATCAAAATGTTCCACTTAAAAAAGAAGATAATTCGTTTTGCCAATTACCTGAAATTGCAAGATGCATTAAAAATCCAAAAAGTGCTTTTCAAGGGTTTTTAATTGAAAATAATGATAAACTTGTGTTTTTCTTACCACTTATTCACAGTGAGTTGCACCATATGTTTTTTAGTTCTGTTTTGCCTTACATTTTAAAGAAGGAAAGTGGAAAAAACAATTCTTCATATGTTTTTAAAACTTTTGGGTTAAAGGCAACAGAAATGTATTTGTTGCTTAAAGATTTAATTAAAAACAAGCATAATGTTGAAATTGTTTGCAACGAATATTTGCTTAGTGGCGAAATTGTTGTTAATGTGCCTCAAAAGGCAAAGGCTGATGCTGTAAATAAAATTATTCAATCGTTATACTCAAAAATTTTGCCTTATGTTTATAGTGATAGCGACAGTGATTATGCTGAAGTAATTTGGTCTGTTTTATCAATTACTAACCGTAAACTTGTGTTTGCTGAAGATTTTACTGCCGGCAGGATGATGAGCAGTTTTTATGAAAGTTTAACTGAAGCTGACAAAATGCTTGTTGAAGGTTATTTTGCACCAACTCAAGAAGCAAAAATGAAACTTTTGGGCGTAGATAGCAAGGTGTTTAAAAAGCCTATTATTGATAATGAAGAAATTGCTTATCAAATGGCTTTGGGGGCGTTAGAAAACTCTGGGGCAGATATTGTTGTAACAAACTGTGGAGATATTGAAAGTGGTGAAGTTACTTTTGCCATTGGTAGCAGTGAGGGAATTCACATTTACAACAAAAAAGTTGAAGGAACAAGAGAGCAAAAAATTATTACTGCAAGCAAGGCTATATTTTTTCAACTTATTAAAAAAATAAGACAAAATGATTTTCATTTGGGTCAATTTACTGTATAATATAGGTATAATTTTTTTAGAGGGAATTTTAGTATTATGGACAAATCAAAAACTTTAGAACAAGCCATTTTGCAAATTGAAAAACAATTTGGCAAAGGCTCTATTATGAAACTTGGCGAACAACCTATGCAAGAAATTGATGTTATACCAACTGGTTGTATTACACTTGATAGTGCACTTGGTGTAGGTGGTGTTCCAAGAGGCAGAATTATTGAAATTTATGGACCAGAAAGTTCTGGTAAAACAACAGTTTCTTTGCACATTGTTGCTGAAGCTCAAAAACTTGGTGGAACAGCTGCTTTCATTGATGCTGAACACGCACTTGACCCTGTTTATGCAGGCAAACTTGGTGTTGACCTTGATGAATTGTATGTTTCACAACCAGATAACGGCGAACAAGCACTTGATATTTGTGAAACTTTGGTAAAAAGTGGTGCTTTTGATATTGTTGTTGTTGACTCTGTTGCTGCTCTTACACCTAAAGCAGAAATTGAAGGTGAAATGGGCGATAGCTTTATGGGTTTGCAAGCAAGACTTATGAGCCAAGCTTTGCGTAAACTTGCTGGTATTACAAACAAAAGCAAATCTTGTGTAATTTTTATTAACCAATTAAGAGATAAAATTGGTGTTATGTTTGGTTCACCAGAAACAACAACTGGTGGTAAAGCTTTAAAATTCTATGCAAGCGTAAGACTTGATGTTAGAAGAGTTGATAGCTTAAAAGATGGTAGCGACATTGTTGGTAACAGAACAAGAGTTAAAGTTGTTAAAAACAAACTTGCTCCTCCTTTCAAACAAGCAGAATTTGACATTGTTTATGGCAAAGGTATTTCAAACGAAGGTTGTGTATTAGACCTTGCTACTGAATATGATATTATTCAAAAAAGTGGTGCTTGGTATGCTTATCAAGGCGATAAGATTGGTCAAGGCAGAGAAAATGCAAAAGCTTTCTTAGAGAAAAACCAAGACATTTTAAAAGAAATTGAAGATCAAATTAGGGCAAGACTTAAAGCAAACAACGAACCTGTTGAAGAAGCTGAAGAAGACGACAAGTTTTAATAATTAAAAAGGGTAAAACATGGAAAATAAAAAGAAATTTTTAACTTGTATAACAACATTGTTGCTTGTTTTGCTTATACCGTTTGTTTTTGTAGGTTGTAAAGAAGAACCTGTAACAGCAAATATTCCAAGTCAGGTTGTTAATGTAAGAGAAGACTTTATTAAAGATAGAGAAATTAAATCTGTAGATATATTTGATAAAAAAACTGAAGTTTCAAGCACATCTATAATTTTAAGAAATATGTGCACCTATAAAATTGAAAATGTTAGTGTTACTGTAAAAATTGGTTCTTCTAGTGAAATAATCAATTTAGGAAAAATAAATTTAGATGATTATGTCTTTTTAGGTGAAGATGAAAAAGATTTTTATACTGACTATACTATTCCAGAGTTTGCTGCTAGAATAGGTATTGAGTCTGGTAAATATAATGGTAGAGATGTAGAAAAAATTGTTTATGAATTATCATTAAAAGAAACATATTCTATTAATGTTTGTTTTTCAGATTCTTTAGTTCATGTATTATATTATCAAACAGATACACCAAGGGTTGTTTCTGTTAGTGATTTGGCTAAAAATGAAAATAACTCATGTTATGCTTATAAAGAAATGATTAGACCATCAGATTGGATAAAAGAAATTATATATAAATAAAAAAGAGCAAGGAAATTTTC
>JAZUAI010000051.1:0-7801 GCA_045637945.1 Clostridia bacterium | reverse complement strand
TTTAATCCCCTTTTACGAAAGAAAAATTTTAATTGTATTTGTCTATTTTTGTATATGTTTTAACTATTTTTGGGGTTTTAATTTTGTTTAATTTTTGTTTTAATTTTTTATGTTTCGGGTTTTAAATTAAATACAATTTTTTAAAAATTTTAAGAAATTTTTTAAAAATACAACATAAAAAACAATAAAAAAAGACCGATTTTAATAAAATCAGTCTTTTTAATTTTTGAGTGAAATTTGCAAAAAATAAGATTATTTTCTTTTCTTTCTTGCAGCTTCTCTTTTTTTCTTTTTTGCTACAGAAGGTTTTTCATATGCTTCTTTCTTTCTTAAATCACCAATGATACCGTCTTTTTGGCATTTTCTTTTAAATCTTTTGATAGCACTTTCTAAGCTTTCGTTTTCGCCTACTTTAACTGTTGACATATAAATTTTCACCTCCTTGATGCAAAACACGCATAAATTCTTGATTATTATACGCGCATTAACCACAAAAGTCAATTACTATTTTTTGTTTTTAGGGTTAAATTTTTTATTTTGTTTATAATTTGTTTATAAAAAAAGATAGTGTCTTTATCACTACCCTTTTTTGTTTTATTTTAAACAATAACTTTGCAAAGTAAGCCGTTTTGATGAATTGAAACTGGCATAACTTTTGAGATATCGCCTATTTTAACATCTTCATCATCAACATAGCATCTTATGTAATTTTCTGAAAATCCTTCAAAGAATTGAGATTTTTTCTCTTCAATTAGCACATCAAGTGGACGGCCAATAAATTTACTTAAATAATTTGCGTGAAGTTCGGCTACAACTGGTTTAAGTTTTTCTTCTCTTTCTTTAATAATAGTTCCATTTATTTGAGGCAAAGCACCTGCTTTTGTGCCTTTTCTTGAAGAATAAGCAAAGTAGTGAACGCCACTAAATTGAACTTGTTTTAAGAACCACAAAGTGTTTTCAAAATCTTTTTGAGTTTCGGTTGGATAACCAACAATAAGGTCTGTTGTAATTGCTGGGTTATCAAAATATCTTCTTATCATATTAACTTTGTTTAAAAACTCTTTTGTTGTGTAATGCCTGTTCATTTCCCACAACACTTTATCGCTGCCACTTTGAAGTGACAAGTGAAATGATGGACAGAAATTTGGCATTTCTTTTAAAGTTTGAAGAAGTTGCTCGTTAATGATATTAACTTCAAGTGAACCAATTCTAATTCTTGCTGGAACCTCACCTAAAGCTTTCATAAGTTGATTTAAACCCAAGTTACCGTTTACACGATAATCAGATATGTTAACCCCGGTTATAACAATTTCTTTGCAAGTTTTTGCTAGTGTGTTTGCCTCAGCAATAACACTTTCAAGAGCCCTTGACCTGCTTCTTCCCCTTAAGAAAGGAATAATACAGTAAGCGCAGTAATTGTTGCAACCATCTTGAACTTTAATATAACCTCTTGTTCTTACATTTGTTGCAGTTAAGTCATCTTCATAGGTTTTTGGAACAGCACAAACGCCATTGCCTTTTTTATCAAAATTATCTTTGAGTTTGCCTTTTCCGTATGTGCCTATAACATACTCAACTTGCTTTTTTTGTAAAAATTGGTCTGGATCGTTTTGAGCAGCACAACCACAAACATAAATTTTTGCTTCTGGATTTAATTTTTCTATTTTAGAAATAATTTGACGGCTTTTTTTCTCAGCTTCTTGAGTAACAGCGCAGGTGTTTACAATGTAAATATCAGCCTCTTCTAACTCTGTAGTTGTTTGATATTTACCTTTAAGCGAGTTTAAAATACCATCTATTTCATATTGATTTACCTTGCAACCAAGGCTAACTAAACATACTTTTTGCATAATAAAATTTTCCTAAATTTCTCCTAATTGGTAAGCAAGCAAGCCACCAAGGGTAATACTTGCTGTTTCGGTGCGTAAAATACGCTTGCCAAGTGATATTGATTTTACATTTGTTTGAGATGTTAATTTTTCAATTTCTTCTTTGCTAAAGCCACCCTCACTACCTACTATGTAGGCAACATTTTTATAATTTTTTTGGCTAAAAAGTTGGCTTAAACTATTTTCTGGGTTTTCGGTTTCGTTTGCAAAAACAACCAAATCATAGTTTGAAAGCATTGAAATCATCTCGTTAAACTTAACAGGATTTTCAACTTTTGTTAAAAGTGTTCTGCCACATTGTTTGCAGGCTGAAACAACAATTTTTTTAAGGCGTTCTACTTTATTTAAGTTTTCTTTTGCCACACAAAATGTGGAAGAAAATGGAATAATCTTAGTAACACCTATTTCTGTTAACTTTTGAGATATAAGTTCTAACTTATCTAATTTTGGCAAACCTTGAAAAAGGGTTATGTTGGCTTGAGGGTTGCTAGCGCACTCTACTTGAGAATTAACAGTTAAAGTTGAGTTGTTTTTTGTTATTTGCTCAATGGTGCAATTTATAATTGGGCCACCATCATAAAAACACTCTACGCTATCTCCCACCCTAAGTCTTAACACTTTTGAAAGGTGTTGATGCTCATCTTCAGTTAAAATAATTGTGTTATTATTTAAGGAAGATTTATCAATAAAAAATCGTTTTTCCATACGCAAATATTTTACCAAAAAAACAAAAACAAGTCAATCTTTATAGTGTTACAGACTGACTTGTTTGTTTTGTTTTATATTGTTTTTTTTATTTATTTTTTTGATAATTTTTCTAGTTTGTCTTGATAAGTTTTAAACTTTTTGTATGAAGCAATTGAAATACTATCATCAAGTTTTTTAACAAGTTCTTTTTCATATTTGCTGATGTCTTTTGGCATTTCTACCCTAACGGTAACAATAAGGTCACCATAAACTTCTTTTTGCAAATATTTAATACCTTTGTTGCGAAGTTTAAAAACTGTGTTAGGTTGAGTTAAGGCTGGAATTGTTAAATCATAAAGACCTTCGGTTGTAGGAATTTTAATTTTTCCACCCAAATACGCTGTTGTAAATGGAATTGGAAGGTCAAGTAACAAATTGTAACCATCTCTTACTAAAATATCATGACTTTCAACAGAAACATTTATAAGCAAATCGCCATTTGGTCCTTGCTTGTGTGAGCAGTGACCTTTGCCACGCATTGTAATAACTTGGTTATTATCAATACCAGCAGGAATTTTAATTTTGATTTCTTGTTGTTTTTTGCTGTTACCCTTTCCATTACAGTCTGGGCATTTTGTTTTAATAATTTTACCTGTTGCATTACAGTTTTTGCAAGGCATAACATTAACCATTTGACCAAAAATGGTGTTTTGGGTATATCTTGCTTGGCCTGTGCCGTTACACTCTGGACAAGTTGAATATTCCCTGCCATCTTTTGCGCCTGTGCCTTTGCAACTTTCGCATTTTTCAAGGCGAGTAACTTTTATTGTTTTTTCACAACCAAAAACGGCTTCTTCAAAACTTAGGTTTAAGTTAACTTCAATATCTTCACCTGCAACTTGCAAGTTTTGGCGAGAGGAAGCTCCTGCTCTGCCCCCACCAAAAGAAGAAAATATATCAAAAATATCTTCAAAGCCACTAAATGAGCCAGTGTTAAAGCCACCACCAAAACCACCTGCGCCACCAAATGGATTGCTTGGTCCACTTGCTGAGCCAAATTGATCATAGTTTGACCTTTTGTTACTATCGCCCAATACTTCGTAAGCTTCGTTAATTTCTTTAAATTTTTGAGCACATTCTGGGTCGTTTGGGTGCAAATCTGGGTGATAAAGTTTTGCTAGTTTCCTGTATGCTGACTTAATATCATCTTGACTTGCACTTTTACTTACGCCCAAAACGTCATAATAATCTTTATTTGGCATTTTTTGTTTTCTCTACCTTTATAATTTTTATATATGACGGGTTAAGTTAACTTAATACAATTATTTGTTATCTTTGTCGTCTTTGTCTTTTTTGTCGTCAATGATAATTTCGTCATCATTAGCGCTAGAATTGTTTTCACCCTTATCTTTTGCATCTTTTGAAGCTTGAACATAGAGGTTTGAAATAATACCACTTGAAGAAGTTGAAAGTTCTTCTAAAGCTTTTCTTACTTGTTCAACATCATCAGTTTCAATGTCTCTCTTACATTTGTCAATTGCAGCTTCTAAAGTTTTCTTATCATCTTCGCTAACTTTATCGCCATTTTCTTTTAACATTTTTTCAAGAGAGTTAATCATATTTTCTGCGTTGTTTTTAACTTCAAAAAGTTCTTTTCTCTTTTTATCTTCATCAGCAAATTTTTCTGCTTCTTTAATAGCTGCGTCAATATCTTTTTCGCTTAAATTTGATGATGCTGTAATTGTAATGCTTTGTTCTTTGTTTGTTCCCAAATCTTTTGCTGAAACGTGAACAATACCGTTTGCGTCAATATCAAATGTAACTTCAATTTGTGGAATTCCTCTTGGTGCTGGTGGAATATCTACCAAGCTAAATCTACCAAGTGTTTTGTTGCCACTTGCAAATTCTCTTTCACCTTGCAATACGTGAATATCAACACCAGGTTGGTTATCTGTTGCAGTTGAGAAAATTTGTGATTTCTTTGTAGGAATTGTTGTGTTTCTTTCAATCAATTTTGTAAAGATGCCACCAAGAGTTTCAATACCAAGTGAAAGTGGAGTTACGTCAAGAAGTAAAACATCTTTAACTTCACCAGCAAGAACACCACCTTGAATTGCTGCACCAAGAGCAACACATTCGTCTGGGTTGATACCTTTAAATGGATCTTTGCCTGTAATCTTTTTAACTTCGTTAACAACTGCTGGAATTCTTGTTGAACCACCAACTAAAATAACTTTGTCAATTTCATTTATATTTAATTTGCTATCTTGTAAAGCTTTGTTAACAAGTCTGCTTGTTTTTTCAACAAGGTCTGATGTGATTGAATCAAATTTTGCTCTTGTAATGTCATATTCAAAGTGCTTTGGACCTGTTGCATCTGCTGTAATGAAAGGCAAGTTAATTGTTGCTTTTGCTACGCTTGAAAGTTCAATTTTTGCTTTTTCTGCAGCTTCTTTAATTCTTTGCATAGCAAGTTTATCTTTTGACAAGTCAATGCCTTCTTTTGATTTAAACTCACTTACAATAAGTTCCATAACTCTTTGGTCAAAGTCATCACCACCCAAACGGTTGTCACCTGCTGTTGCAATAACTTCAAAAACACCTTCGCCAATATCAAGAATTGATACGTCAAATGTTCCGCCACCAAGGTCATAAACTAAAATCTTTTGGTTTTTGCCATCTGCCTTGTCAAGACCATAAGCAAGTGCTGCTGCTGTTGGTTCGTTGATAATTCTTAAAACTTCTAAGCCAGCAATTTTACCAGCATCTTTTGTTGCTTGTCTTTGGCTATCTGTAAAGTATGCAGGAACTGTAATAACAGCTTGTGTTACTGTTGTTCCAAGGTAACTTTCAGCATCTTTTTTAAGTTTTTGCAAAATCATTGCTGAAATTTCTTGTGGAGAATATGATTTTTCATCAATGTTTACTCTGTAATCACTTCCCATTTCTCTTTTAATTGACAAGATTGTTTTGTCTGGGTTAACAATTGCTTGTCTTTTTGCAACTTGACCAACAAGTCTTTCACCCTTTGCAAAAGCTACAACTGATGGAGTTGTTCTTTCGCCTTCTGCGTTTGTAATAACAACTGGCTCTTTACCTTCCATAACTGATACGCAAGAGTTTGTTGTTCCTAAGTCAATACCAATAACTTTTCCCATATTAAAATAAATCTCCTTTTTTTTGTTGGGTTTTTTGTTTTTGATTTTTATAAACTATTTTGTTTTTAGTTTGTTTTTTTATATTTATTTAAACAAACTTTTTTGTTTAAGTTTAAAAACAACTTAAACTATATTTAATTTAACTAGTTAATTATTTTGCAACAATTACTTGGCTAAATTTAATAACTTTGTCACCCATAACGTAACCAGCTTCAACTTCATCAACTACAAGGCCTGATTTTTCTGGGTTTTCAACAAGCATAACTGCGTTGTGCAAGCTTGGGTCAAATGGTGTATCAATACACTCTATTTTTTTAACGCCAAGTTTTTCAAACTCAGTTAAAATACTTTTTTCAATAAGTTCAATACCACTTAAACTCTTTTCATCAGTTATCAATTTTTTTGCATTTTTAAATGTTGTAAGAGCTGGAATTAAAGCTTTTATTGCTTTTGCTACGCCATCTTCTTTTGCTTCTTTAATTTCTTCTTTAGTGCGCCTTTTGTAGTTTTCAAATTCTTTTTCATGATCTCTATATTTGTTTACGAACTCTGAAAATTGATATTTGAGTTTTACAAATTCTTCTTTTATATTGCAGCAATCTTCTTTTTGTTTAGGGCTGCAACTTTCTTGTTGTGGTTGTTCAGTTTTTTCAGTTTGTGTTTTTACTTCTTCAACCTCTTCTTCTTGCATTGGTTGTTGTGGTTGTTGAGGTTGCTCTTTTACTTCTTCGTCTTTACGATGTTTGTTGTTGTAATAACGATTGAAGTGAAAATGTTTTTTCTTTTCTTCTGCCATCATACTCCCCTTTTTTAATTATTTTTTAATTTGTCAGATACAAATTTTAATACACTTGCAACT
The DNA here is from genome assembly GCA_045637945.1 of Clostridia bacterium. Taxonomy (GTDB): domain Bacteria; phylum Bacillota; class Clostridia; order Christensenellales; family UBA1242; genus UBA7862. Next base: position 1,208 of record JAZUAI010000051.1, on the reverse strand, counting down.
GTTGCATAGTCAATTCTTTCTGGGCCAATAATACCTACGGTTGCAATTTTTTTGCCATCTAATATAAGCGGTGCTTTTATTACTGCACAGTCGTTTAGTTTTTCTAAATTATTTTCTTTGCCAATTTTTACTGTTATGCCATCTGCTTCGCTACTGTCAAAAACATCTTGCAAACTTTGTTTATCATCTAAAACACTTAAAATGTTTTTTGCTTTTTCAACTGAAGCTATTTCAGGGCTTTCTAACATTTTAATTAAAGCTTTGTTGCTTACATTGCTGCTTGCGTTGTTTTGATAAGAAGATAAAACTGAAATTACAAGTTTAAAAACTTCTTCATAATTTTTCATGCTAGCTTTAATGCTTAATGAAAACTCGTTCATATTTTGCATCATAAAACTTACGCTATTGCCTTGAAAAATATCACTAAACACTTTTGAAGCATTGTCACAATCAGCTTTTGTTATGTTGCTTGGTGCTGATATTGTGCTTGAAATTGCACCTGCGTTTGTTTCAATTAACACCAAAACTTGACCACTTATCATAAAAATGATTTTAACGCTTTGCACAACAAGATTATCTAAACCATCAAGCATAACAACTGTTGGATAGTTTGTTGTGTTTGAAATTGTTTTTGCAACACTATCAACAATTTCTGACAAATTGTTGGTTCTATCAAACATTTGCTCTTTAATTATTTTTAAAGTGCCTGGATTGTTTGGAGTGTTTTTTAAAACTTCGTTTACAAAAAACCTATAGCCTTGAGTTGTTGGCACCCTACCACTTGAAGTATGAAGTTGTTTTAAATAACCCATTGCTTCAAGGGTTGCAAGTTCGTTGCGAATTGTTGCTGTTGATAAATCGTGCAACTCGGTTTGCTGAACAAACAAACTTGTTATTGGGCTGGCTTGCTTAATGTAGTTATCTATGCAACTGAACAAAATTGTTTTTTTTCTGTCAGATAACACCGGCAAGGAATTGCTCTCGTCCAAATTACTTCCCCTTTATTATATTTTTGTTTTTTGTGTGTTAGTTTTAAAAAAATTAGCACTTTCAAAAACAGATTGTTAGCACTCTTGTCTTGTGAGTGCTAAATATATTATATGCCATAAAAATAAAAAGTCAACAACTTGTGTCAACTTTTTATTTGTTTTTTTATATTATTTTGTTTTATTTTTTGCATACTTTAAAATTCTTTATTTATATATAAA
>JAZUAI010000050.1:0-35532 GCA_045637945.1 Clostridia bacterium | reverse complement strand
TGGTAAACTTATTTGGAATACTCTTGGCCCTAAAACAATTGAACTTGTTCACAAGAATATTTCAGTTGGTGAAGTTCATGATGACGAAGAAATCTTAACTCTAGATGCAGACTTGATTGATGAATTTATTGAGAAAAATGGCGATGTTAAAAAAGCATCAAAGAAAATTGAAATCAACTTAGTTGCTAAAATACTTAATCATAGCAATGAACCAAGATTTGTAAAACTTGGTGAAAAATTAGAGGAACTTAGAGGTAAGCATGAACAAGGACTTATTACAAGTATTGAATTCTTAAAAACTTTACTTGAACTTGCGAAAGAGGCTGCGCAAGCCGAAAAAGAGATAGTCCCTGAAAACGAAATGAATAAAGGAATTGCAGCATTAACAGAATTATTTAATGGTGTTAAAAATAAAGCAACTCCTATTATTGTTGAAAGAATTGTAAAAGATATTGATGACATTGTTAGAATTGTTCGTTTTGATGGCTGGCAAGATACAACCGCAGGAAAACAAGAAGTTAAAAAAGCATTAAGAAGTGTTGTATGGATTAAATACAAAATTAAAGACATTGAAGTGTTTGATAAAGCGTATAAATACATAGAGCAATATTATTAATACAAAAGAGGATGTGAATGAAAACATTATTTGAACTAATTTCAGAATTTGTTGAAATAACAGGAAATACCATAGTCGACAATATATTATTGTGGGTTATTGGTATCCTGTCCTTTTCTATCGCCTTTGGAATAATTGGTATGATATTTGATGCTATTGGCATATATGACTCAGACCTTATGAGCGATTGCCATTGGCTTATTAGATTATTTGTTTTTCTCGGATTATCGTGGTTATGTATTAAAGTTGCTAAATTTATTAATTGGTTGTTTAGTTTTCAATGGTGGATATACTTAATTTTTGGAGTATTTTTAATTGCAGTTGTAATTTTATCATACTGGATAAAACACAAAATTAGTAAAAATAAAAAAACTATTGAAATTGCTGAGCAGCCAAAGATAGAACATAAACAAGAATTAACCATTTCGACAAGAGATTGTTGCCCAAGATGTGGCGCGTTGCTTGTTAAAAGACATGGTCCTTATGGTAACTTCTACGGTTGCGAAAATTATGCTTCAAAAGGTTGTAGATATACACGAAAATTTAAATAAATTACAAAGGAGAAAATATAGTGGCATTAACAGTAAGCGCTGCATTTAATAGTTTTTTAAACAATACAGTAAACATTCAAAAAGGTGATTCGGATAAAGCTAAAAGAAGTAGAGATTTTTTAATTGAGCAAATAAGCAATCTAAGTTCGGAAGGTCAGTTTTTAAAATTAGCACCGCAATATAATTGTTTCTTTGGTTCTTTCTCAAGAAAGACTAAAATTTGCGTAATTGATGATATTGATTTTCTTTTAGGCCTTAATGGTGGCAAATTACAGGTACAAGGATCTGAATGGGATAATATTACATTAAAAGTAAAAGACAATAGTGATTCAACTTTGGTTGGATTATCTGATAAATTTGTTGAACGTTGGACAAATACTACAATATATCAATTAAACTCCACTAAAGTAAAAAATTCATTAATAAATGCTTTAAATCAAATAGATCAATATGAAAAAGCTGAAATTCATTCTCGAGGAGAAGCTGTAACTTTAAAGTTAAAAAGTCATCCTTGGAATTTTGATATTGTTCCAGCATTTTATTGTTCTGGAGATGCTTTTTCTAAACCCTATTATTTAATTCCAAATGGTAAGGGGAAGTGGAAAAAAACAAATCCCAAAGTTGAACAAGAACGAATATCTAAGCTTAACCAAGATTATAATGGAATGGTTTTAGAAACTGTAAGACTTGTGAAATATTGGAACAGATACAAACAAATGCCAAATATAACATCATATGTTTTAGAAACCATGGTCTTGGATTATTTTGATAAAGGATGGTTTAACAACCAATTTTATAGGAATGCTGATAATGTTTATATGCACTTTAGTAAGGTTTTAGAATATATTTCAAACAATGTATATAATCCTATTAACGATCCAAAAGGAATTCAGGGAAATATAAATAATTTATTTTATGATCAAAAAACAAAAATTGCAGAAAAGGCTAGAGGTGACTACGCCAATTCTGTTAATGCTATAGCATATGAGATGAGACATAACGATCACCATGATGCAATTACTAAGTGGCGAGAAATATTTGGTATGGAGTTTCCTAATTATGGCTACTAAGAATAATATTAATGCAAAGCAAAACAGTAAAAAATCTCAGGAAATGATAGTTGCTCAACATTATACTTACAGAGAAGCAAAGTTGTGGGTTTTTATCCTGTTTATGATTTCTGTAATTATTCCATTATGTATAAATATAGGATTAATTTGGATAAAAAATGAAACTATTGCTGCAATAATATCATTTTTTTCAATTATCACATTAATTATTACTGAATTGATACGAAATAAAATTGCAAAGATTAAAGAAATAGCTGCAAGTATACAACAATTGTTTGATATAAGTGTTTTTGGATTGAAAAATGATTTTTGTATAAATAAAGATGAAGTGTTTGCGCATTTAAGAAAATACAAAAACAAAGACTGGGATAGAAAAGCAAATTGGTATACAGTAAGTACTAATGTTGAACATAATAAAGCTGTTTTTTATTGTCAAAAAGAAAATATTGATTGGACTCAATCTTTATCAAAAAAATTTAAATCATTATTATATTTATTAATTAGCTTGCTTGTTGTGATGGTTGTTTTAAATTTTATATTTATAAATGATTCTATTATTCATATTATATCTGTTATAATAACATCTCTTCCACTATTGTCTTATGTTTATTGTGGTTTAGTCAAAATAAAAAATGATGACGATGCTCTTGATGAATTAAACAAATATACTTTAGTTATTGAAGGAATATTAAAAACAAGTAAGGATATTGATTTATATATAGAAAATTTGCAATGGATGATTTTTTATTTTAGAAAAAATAAATATTTAATACCAGATTGGTTTGATAAATTATATTATAAAAAAATACAAGAAATTGAAACTGAAAAATCAAAACAAGTAAACAAAATAAAATAGTGTATTTTTTATGAAAATTTTAGTTGTGTTTTGGGATAAGGAATATTGGTTGTATAGGGTGGAGATGTTTAATGAAAACAAAAAAAGATGAAAACTATTTTAATAATGGTATTATAGAAATGTACCAACGAGATAAGCAGGTATATATAAGGAATTTACTAAGCGATGAAGAATATAACGAATGTGTAAAAAGAGCAAAAGTAGAGTTTTTAAAATTAAAAGAAGAAATAAATCAAAAAATTGAAGATATAATAGTTTTTATAAAAGAGAAAAATCCTTTACCTATTTTATTAAATATGGCACAACAGGAAATGATGAGTAATTTTTTTCTATCTTCTGAATCTCAAATGAATGAAGAATCAATTATATTTGGTCAAGCAATAATGTATTTGCAAAGTGTGATTGCTTCTGATTCAGATATAAATTTTAATAATCCTAATTTAACTGAACAAGAATTGTATGAAATACAACAAAAGATTTGTGACATAATAAAACTTTATCAACAAAGTTTTATAGGATTAAAATATGTAAGCCAAAATGATGGAAGTGTAGATAATGACACACTGAGATTAAAAATGTATTTGGAATTAATGAACGGAGTGACTGGTAATAGGTATCAATGTTTTCAGCAAAGATATTTTGAAATTTTATTAATTAAACAAAACGATTTAATTTTTGATTCATATGGAATTACTGCTAAAGAACTGATTGAAAAATTAGAAAAATATAATAAATATTTATCTTTTGGTATTGAAGAATCGAAAGGTGTTTTTGAAAAATCTTTTGAAAATTTTCAAGAATACGGATACAAAGATCCAGATAATTACAGGAAGGAATTACATAAAACAGAAGAGTTCTCTAAATCTTATGAAACATTGTTTGGTGCTGGATTGTATGATGTTGGGGAGATTACTGATTTACCAATTGCTTTGCTGAATGATTTATCTTATAGTATAGGTGAAGATAAAGAATTTTCTTCTTTACCAGATCCTTACTTTCCAGATAAATTAATGTCTATTAATAAAAAACCATTGTTAAAAGTGGAAAATAAGTATTATTGTTTTTGGTCAAGGACTCTTTTTGATAGATTCTACAGAATTTTATATAAAATAGTAACAAAAAATGATCCAAGATTAAAAGAAATATGGAATAATAATCAAAAAGAAGCAACTGAAAAGAATATATTAAATCTGATATGTGAAAGCTTGAATTTTACAGAATTCCAGAGTAATAACTTTTATTACTACAAATTAAATGGGCAAAATCAAAAATGTGAAAATGATTCAATTATATTTTATGAGAATAAAATTCTTGTATTAGAAATTAAAGCTGGAGCAATATCTGCTAGTTCTGTTGCGGAAGATTTTGAATCGTTTGAAAATAATTTTAATGATATCTTTAATAAGGGTATAAAACAGGGAGAACGATTAATTGATTTGATCTCGCAACAAGACGTGCCTCTTTATGATGAGGACAATAATTTAAAATTTATCATTCCTAAAACAGATGTTTCAAATATTTTTGTTTTAAATATAACTATAGATGATTTAAATGAAATTGCTGCAAGCTTTGAAAAAACCAAGTATGCCACTTATAGTAAAAGTTACAATTGTATGTGTATGTCATTAAGTGATTTATTGGTGTATTGTGATTATTTTGAAGACAAAATTTCATTTTTTCATTTTTTAAGTAATAGATGTAGAGCGGTACGAAGTGACAAAATAAAAGTAAATGACGAGTTGGATCATTTAGGATTATATATATCTCATAATAATTATTCAATGTATGCAGATGCACTAAGAGCCAAAACTATAAGTTGGAACGGTTATAGACTAGATATTGATAAATATTATTGTAATAAGTATACTTATCAAGATATTGAAAAACCTAAACAAAATTTACCACAAGTTATTTTTGATATTATAAAATTTTTAAATAATAGCCCAAAATACGATAATTCTATTGATATAGCAGTAAACTTATTGGATTTGTGCAATGAATCAAAACATCAAATTAATAATATGGTTATGGAATGTGTAAAAAACCATCAAACAAAGTGCTTATTTCTTAAAGGTGAAGAGGTAAACTATTCAATAGCTGTTGATTTTCAAGTTAAAAGATTGAAAGAAAAGGATATTGATAATCATATTTATGCTACTATGAGGGGTGCCGGTGAAAATACCCGTAAACTTTTTCATATAATATATGATCACAATGAATTAATAGACGTAATTTATAAAGAATATAATATTAAAGATTTAGATGATTGTGATATAGATTTTGTTGATAGGCTAAAAGATGAAATTATACAAAAGAGAATAATGACTAGTAATAGAAAAATAGGTAGAAATGATTTGTGTCCTTGTGGCTCTGGAAAAAAATATAAAAAGTGTTGTTTAAGATAAAATACTCATTGCCTCTCTTTTTGAGGTAAAAGAAAAGACTGAAAGGGAGAAAAACGGATTTCAGTTTTTTATGAAGAAAAAGTTTGTCATTATGTGTTGCATTAAATGAATGTGTGAAATATAATGAGTTTACAATTAAATATTTAGAAATAGAGAACCACGAGTTCCAGTTGAAGATAGAGATATCTTTGTTGGAGTTCGTGGTTTTTTTGTTTTTATTTTTCAAGAGCTCAAATGTTAAACTCTTCATTATTTTAAAATTTAATTATAAAGAACGAAAGCGAGTGTTCAAATGGTGGACACTCGGTATTGATAGTATTAAGAAAGGGAGGTTGGAATGATTTAATAGTGCGTGGTTGACAAAAGCAAGCCTTTTAAAATCTATTTATGTGCCTAAATAATTGAGATAAAGAAACTTTTTATATTAATAAGTTGTTTCAAATTCCCCTTATATAGAGGGGTGAATTAAAACAAAGAGGGGTGAAGTGATATGTAAAATATAGTGAGTGATAGATTAAAATTTTCAGGAGGATTTAATGGATAGAATAACAAAGAAAAGATTTAAGACGGTTGGTGTTTTGGAACTGAGGACTAGAATTTACGATTCCAAAATGATTAAAGCGATTAGTGATTTATGGATTAATCGAGCGAGTATGTATAGGAATTGTAAGAACGATTTTATCAATGATTTGATTAGTCGTGGTATAGAGGTTTTGATGCTTGAAGAAGAAAATGAAATGCAAGCAACTAGGGTTGATACCATATTAAATAGATTAGATAAAATTGAAGTTTTAACAGGCGATAATTCTAACTTTGTAAGAGATGTCATGCAGGCTTTATATATGCAAAATAAAGCAAATTATGAATTATTAACAAAGATAAATGATAGCGTTGGCAAGCCTAGTTATTCGGAAAGTTTTAACATAAATAAAGGAGGTGGTAGTGCATTAGATTATTTGAGAGAGAATAAGAACTTGATTAGTAATTTAGATAAAGAATTTAACTGATAAGTAGATAAATTAAGTTAAGCAGGAAAAGAGTTGCAACACTTGGCACTTTGATCCTGCTAAAACCCCGATAAATTCAGGGTTTTTGGTGCAACAGCAGTTTTTGCGGTGTTGCAAAGTGTATCACCAAGATATGCAACTCATCTTGGCTTACAACTGGGAAACCCAGTTTATGTTTTGGATTATTTGAAAACAAAACTTAACTCTCATTGTCCCTCTAATTAGCAATGGGAGAAGAGAAATGAATTTGAATAATTTAAAGAACGTGCAAGTAAGTTCTATACATGGTAGAGATTTGTTTTTACCAAGGAAATTTGATATTGATAACAAGATTTATATTGAGTCGGTTGATGGTTTTGTGACAGCACTTTTTGACTACATGAGGCGTGGTGGAAATATGAAAGATTTGGACCCGAAGAAAGTTTATGAAAAGGCTTTGAAAGATGAATAATTTTCTTTTCGGTTTGTGCTGGACTTGTGAAAAGAGTTGTGGTATGTGTTTGTTTGATCAAATTATTGAGTGCAAAAATTTTACAGAAAGGAGAATATTAAAATGACAGGAAAAAAGAAAATTGTAATTTATGCGAGATACTCAAGCGACAGGCAAACAGAGCAGTCGATTGAAGGGCAACTTCGTGTGTGCCACGAGTATGCAGAAAGGAATGACTATGTAGTAATCAGAGAATATATTGACAGGGCGATTTCAGGAACGACTGATAATAGACCAGAGTTCCTCAGAATGATTGAAGATAGTAAAAGAAGAGATTTTGAGTTCGTGCTTGTATATCAGTTAGACAGGTTTTCAAGAAGCAGATATGATAGTGCAAATTATAAAATGAAGTTAAAGAAAAATGGTGTAAGAGTTCTATCTGCAAGAGAAAATATTAGTGATGATGCAAGTGGAATTTTAATGGAATCGGTGCTGGAAGGTATGGCTGAATATTACTCAGCAGAACTTAGCCAAAAAGTAAAAAGAGGAAGAAGAGAAACTCTTAGCAAAAAGTTGTTTGCAGGTGGCATAACACCGTATGGTTATAGGATTGAAAATCAAAAATGGATAATAGACGAAAGCGAAGCACCACAAGTTAGACAAATGTTTGAGTTATATTCACAAGGCTATAAAACTGTTGAGATTGCGGATATGCTAAACAATGCCGGGCTTAGAAATAGACTCAAAAAACCATTTTACAAAAAGAACATTGCAAAGATATTGAAGAACGAAAGATATATCGGCATTGAGCGCTGGAATAACGAGATTTACACCGATATTATCCCACCAATCGTAGATGAGAGAGTGTTCAAGATTGTGGGCGGAATGATGGCCAATTACAGGCGAAATTACAAGAGAAATAAGTATGACCCATACTTCCTATCAGGCAAGCTTTATTGCGGGTATTGTGGCGAAAAATTAATATCGGAAGCGGGTTCTAGTGCTCACAACGGGCATAGGTATAAATACTACAAATGTAGAAGCAAAAAAGTTAAAAAGCAAAGATGCGAACTTGAAAATTTTAGAAAATGGTTTTTAGAAGATTTGATTATTGAGAAAACTAAAAACCATATTCTTGCTCCGGGCAAAATTGATGAACTTGCACAAATGGTTGTAGATAAATTCAATGAAGAACTTGAAAACAATATTGTGCTTAAATGTCTAAACAGAGAGTTGGCGCAGGTTAATGCATCAATCAACTCAATTCTATCTAATATTCAAAATGGTATAGTGAATAGTTCTGTAAAGGAAATACTTTATAAACTTGAAAATGACAGGGCAAACATTGAGGTTAAGATTTCAGAAGAAAAGGGCAGGCAAGCACAACCTCTTGAATTTGAAGATGTTAAAAAGTTTATAACAATGTTCACTAAAAAAGATTACAGCGACATTTATGAAAGAAATGAATTCTTCTGCAGATTTATTAAAAAGGTTATTATATTCAACGACAAAATGATTATTATTTACAACGGAAATTTTAATCCTGCAAGTGAAGTGTCTATTGATAACAACGAAGCTTATGAAAAACAAATAATTGAAAAATTAACAGCAAAAAAGGATTGTCTAAGTGACAATCCTTTAAATTTTAATGAAAAAATCCCACTAATGACACAGTCCGTCTTAATGGGATTAGATGGCGGAGCATGAGGGACTCGAACCGAACCGCATATCTATGTATCATTTTTATTATTTAATTCATCAAGAAAATCTTCCCAGTCAACTCGGTTTTTTAAATCCTCTAAGTTATTTCCAATTAAAATATAATGGTCTAATAATAATTTGAGTAATTCTTCATGGATATTATAACTTGATTCAAATATGTCTTCTAAATCTTCCAGATTTTCGACTTCAAACATCCTGTGTGTAATAGTTCTTCTGTTATCGTTAATAGTTTTTAAGTGTCCTAATATTTTTGGTCTGTCTTCGTAATCAACAGAGTAATTTTTGTAAATTTCTATTACCTGTCCAAATGTTTTTCTATCGTAATCAATTTTAAAATCTATTTTTGTTGGCCAAATTTCAGCTTTTACATAAGTTAAACTTATTTGATTTATTTCTTTTAAGAATTGTTCTATTACTTGTTGCCAGAGTAAAAGCCCACCAATTTTACGAGATATTGAGGAATTGGAATTTATTTTTCTACAAGACCTAATCAATGCAATTTTCCTTGCTTTGAATTTGTCTATCCACCAATCTTTATTTTTCATAGCTTCGAAAATATTTCTATCATATTCATCAAAATAGTTGCTCATAATTACTCCTTATAGTTGCATTATAACATAAAAAATATAAATTTTGTAGAAATATAGATATTTTCACAAAAATATGTGTTATAATGTTTGTATTATGGAGGCATTATGCGATTAGAATCATTCCAAGTAAATTATTTTAGAAGTATAAAAAATAGTGAACCAATTCTTTTAAATCAAAAAACCATAATAGTTGGAAAAAACAATGAAGGCAAATCAAATTATTTAAAAGCATTAAATATCGCCCTTTCAATATTATTGGATAGAAAACGAGTGGAGTATTTTATTTTAAGAAGACGATATCCAGGGGACGATTCTGTTTTCAATTGGGAAAGAGATTACCCAGTTAACCTTCAAGACAAGAAAAAACAACCAAATACAAAATTTATTTTGACATTTAATTTAACAAATGAAGATGTGGAGAATATTAAATCATTAATTAATATAGAGATAAAATCTAATTTAATTGTTGAAATCGAAATAAATAAAAACGATTTTTTATTAAATATTTATTACATTCCTAAAAACATAAGGAAAAAATTAAATGAAACTCAAATTGATAAAGTGTGTGAATATATAACTAAAGAAATTTATTTCACATATATTCCAGCTATAAGAACAGAAAGAGCGTCTTTGAACATAATAGAGTCTTTGATTAATAAAAAGTTAGATAGTTTAGAAACTGATGAAGAATATAATCAAGCAAAAGAAGTTATTAAGTCGAAACAAAATGAACTTTTGGTAAAATTATCTCGCGAACTTGTTGATAAATTACATACTTTTGTCCCAGATTTAAAAGATGTTCGATTAAGTGCTGAATATGAATCTAGACACAGCTATGGTTCAAGGTCAGATTATAAATTTATTGTAGATGATGGAAATCCAACAGAAATATCTTATAAGGGTGATGGTTTTAAGAGTCTAGTAACGTTGGCATTATTACATGACAAAGGACAGTCAAATAAAAGTAATATCATTGCTATTGAAGAACCTGAAGCCCATTTGCATTCAGGAGCTATCCATAAATTAAAAAGTATTATAGAGGATATATATAATAATAATAACCAAATCATCTTAACGACACATAATCAAGTGTTTATAGATAGAGATGTTGTTTCTAATAATATTATTGTAGATGACGGAAAGATTAAAAAAGTAAAAGATGTTAAGCAATTAAGGAATATTTTAGGTGTTGAACTTTCTGACAACTTAACATCATGTGAAAAGATTTTATTAGTGGAAGGTTCCACTGATGCAAAACTATTATTAAATTTGTTGCCACTTTTAAATCCTGAAATTAAAGATAAAATAAGAAAAGGACAACTGATAATTACAAGTGTTGGCGGAGCTAAATATTTAATACAATACGTTAATTTTTATAAAAATGTTTTATGTGATGTAATTATCTTAACAGATTGCGATAAAGATGGTCACGATGTTCAGGATAAACTTTTATCAGAGAATATATTAGAAACAAAATCAATGTTTTTTGTTGATAATGTTAATTATCCTAATAAAAATTCTGAATTGGAGAATATAATTAAACCAAATTATGTTGAACAATTTATGTTAAATCACTTGTTAGAATTTAATCTAGCAGACTATCAAGCATCAAAATTAAAATGGTCTGAAGAGATAAAAAAACAATATCAACAAAATGGACATTCATTTAATGAAGATATTGAGGCAAAATTAAAAGAATGCTTTGTTGATTTTATACTTGAAGGTAATATCCTTGAAAAAATAAAAGATTCTAATATTAGAATATTAACAAATTTAGCAAATAGATTATGTGAGTAGAGGTTTTGTGAATGAAAATTTATAATAAGTTAGTAAGAGATAAAATTCCAGAGATTATTGCTAGTGATAATGGTAAAACCTGTGTTACTAGAATTATGGAAGATGATGAATATTTAGAAACACTTAATACAAAAATGCAAGAAGAACTTAAAGAATATTTAGAAAGTGGTGATGTTGAAGAACTTGCCGATTTAGAAGAAGTATTAAGAGCAATTCTTGATGTTAAGAACGTTTCGTATGAAGAATTTGAAAATATTAGAAATACAAAAGTTGAAAAACGAGGAGCTTTTAAAAAGAAAATCTTTTTAGAGAGTGTTGATGATGGAAAATAATTTTTATAAAAGATTTACAAAAATTATTAGAGAATGCAACTATGACAATACATATAAAATGGCTTGGGCAAAATCATTGGTTGAAATTTGTTCTAATCAAGAATTGTTAAAAAATACAATAAAAATATCATTAAGGGAAATTGCTTATAAATTTTTAAAATATTATTGGAATCAAACAATTTTCTTCGATTTAGTTCAAGGGAGCAATCCTAAAAAACCACCAATTATTTTGTCTCTAGTAAAATCTTTAATTGAAAAATATTTTGTTGCAATAAATAAAAAGCAGCCAGAAGTCTTTGAAAAAGTTGAAGACAGATTTAAAAATATTGGATTGCAGAGTGATTATGAAAAAACACAAAATAATATTGCAAGAATTTTAAAAAATGATGTTAGTTGGCGTTTTGATAACTTAAATGGTAATGCTGATAAATTATATCACTATGAACAAAATGATGACTTTTTGATAATCGATAGAGACAATGCTTTAATATTAAAAGAAAACGAGCAGGATTTGTATGATTTAATAAATTATAGATGGAGTTTAATTTTAGAGTCGTTTAATAGTTCTCCAAGAATAAATAAAAAAGTTAGAATTATCGATGAAAGAAATATAAAAAGAAATTCGTTAAATAAGTTTAAAACATATTTAGATATTGAAAATCCTAATCATTTTTGCTTTATTTGTGGAAAACAAACTGAATTTAATGAACTTGCAATTGACCACGTAATACCATGGTCATATATGTATAGTGACGATATATGGAATTTGGTTTATGTATGTCAGCATTGTAATTCGATAAAGAGCAATGTTATCCCTTCTAAAAATCAAATTGATAGATTAAAAGAAAGAAATAATAACTTATTAAAAATATTAGAAAAGCAAAATATTTCAAATAAACTAACTGAAGAATTAAAAATTGCAATCGAAAAAGATTATGTAAATAAATTTTGGACAGGTTGCAAAGGTTAAATATTTATATAACAAAAGCCAACTTAAATTATAAGTTGGCTTTTTATAATAAAAAGTCCACCCTTACCATAATTGGTACGGATGGACAAGATTCTGGCGGAGAGGACAAGATTCGAACTTGCGGTGGGTTGCCCCACACGCGCTTTCCAAGCGCGCACTTTAGACCACTCGGACACCTCTCCAAAAAGGTAATAAACTTTGCAAAAGCAATAGTAGTATAGTGTAAAAACAAATTTTTTGCAATTATTTTTTTTGTAAGAAATTTTGTTTAAAAATTTGATTTAAGGTGTCAATGGTGGTAACCTATAACTATTAAAAATTTAAAAAGTTGGTAGAGAAAATGAGTATTGGTTTTAACGAATATCAAGGATTGGCAAGCAGAACAAGAAAAGAATTTGATGATGTAAAAGATATGCAAGCTGATGTTGGCTTGGGTCTTGCTGGAGAAGCAGGTGAGGTGGCAGATATAATTAAAAAACATTTGGCAGGAGCAAAAGTTATTGATCACGAACATTTAAAAGAAGAACTTGGCGATGTATTATGGTATATTGCTGAGGCTTGTGATTGCTTTGGTTTAACTATGCAAGAAGTTGCGCAAGCAAACATTGAAAAACTTGCAAAACGCCATCCAAATGGTTTTAGTGGATATGGCATCAGAGATTAAAAAAAGGATAGTAGAAAATGAAAGTTGTTTCAAAACAAACAAATAGCAAAATGTGTATAATTTGTGGTTTAGAAAATGAACTTGGATTAAAGGCTGATTTTTATAATATGGAAGATGGGTCTGTTGGCGCTATTTTTACCTTTAAACCACATCATCAAAGTTATCCTGGTAGAGTTCATGGAGGTATGATTTCGGCTTTATTAGATGAGCTTGCAGGTAGGGCAATTTGGGTTACAAACCCAGAACTTTTTGGTGTAACGGCAAATATGACTGTTAAGTTTAGAAAACCAGTGCCTTATGATAAAAAACTTTTTGGTAGAGGAGAAATTATAAAACGTAATGGTCGTTTGTTTACAGCCACAGCAAAGTTAACAGATGAAAATAAAACTTTACTTGCTGAAGTTGAGGGAACATATATGATTTTGCCAACTGAAAAAATAACAAACGGAGAAAACTTTTCAAAAGAAGAAGATGTAAATTTTGTTATTCCAGACAATGTAAAAGAAATTGATTTTTAAATAAAAAAGCCAAACACATATTTAAAAGTGTTTGGTTTTATTTTTTTATAAATGAAATTTGATTGTTGTTGCATTGCTACATTGTAACCAATTTATTTGGTTGTTTTTTGGTATGCCATTTAGATAGGTGTTTAAGGCATATAAAGTTGAACTATGTGCGCACACAATAATGGTGCTGTTTTTTCCTGCTTTTGCAAGTATTTTATCAAATCCTACAGCACATCTATCAATAAAATCCTTGCAGGTTTCAAAATTGTCGTTTTCGTAACCATAGTTTAAATAGTTTGCTTCAAAAGCTTCGCCATACAAAAGCCTTTCAGTTGGCGCAAGCATTTGACGTTCGTTAATTTCTTTTATGATATACATTGGAACATTGTATTTGCTATTTAAAATATTTGCAGATTGCAATGTTCTTGTTCTTGGTGAACAAAATATAGCATCAATTTTTTCGCCTTCCAAGTATTTTAATAGAGCTTTAATTTGTCTTGCTCCTCTTAGAGTAAGTTTTCCTGTATTGACATTTGTTTCGCCGTGGCGAACATAAATAAGTTTTATATTTTTTTTCATTGTTAAGCCTTTTATAAAAAATTAAATAAAGAAAATAAATAAAGCAATTACGATTTGAGCTGCATAGTATAATAAGTGGTTTACAAAAGTTAATGTTTTGTCATCTTGTTTTCCACCAAAATATTGCATTGACAAAACAAGGTCAGAAGCCAAGAATAAAATAAAACCAATTGCCAAAATATACATAGGCAAGCTAAGTCCAATAAATGTAAAGTAAGTAGATAAAATTGTTGTTAGCATTAAAATGAAACTGTAGAAGTTTACAAGCCATGTAAATTTGTCAAAATTAAATTTTAAAAATTTAACAGAAACAAACCAAGTTAGCAAGGTTAAAACTAGTGCTGCTGCAGCAACAATTAAAAGTGGCAACATGTAGGTTTGTGAAAAAATATCAACTTCATTAGAAGCAATTAATAAAAGTGCTGCAATATTAAATAAATGGCCAATACTAAAAGAAGTCATACCACCAGCCAAATATTTGTTTTGGTGAAAAGGGTATATAACCTTTAGGTCAAGTAAAATATCACCTATAAGCCCACAAACAAGGCCTACAATTAAACAAGTTGTTGCGTAGCTTCCATAATAAGAAGCTCCAATTTTTGTAGAGCTTAAAAACAAAGCAAAAATAACAAAAATAAAAGAAGCAAGTGTTTTTGTTAAAACACCAGCAACGCCACCCTTTGTTACTCTAACATGTAAAAAAATCCCTGTTGTTAAAACACATAAACATAAGCCAAAAATAAGAACAAATAAATCCATTTTTTGCCTCCTTAGTATTGTTAATATTATAACTTTTAAAAATACTTTTAGCAAACAAACATAAATAGTTTTGGTTTTTCTTTTTTAAAATAGCTTTTTGTAACAATAAAAATAGTTAAAAAGCATATAGATAAAAGGTTACAAAATAAAAAAACTCTTTACAGCACCAACTTTTTTGGTTTAAAATATGTTTGTATTATAGGAGATGATAAAAAATGAAAAAAATAAACGTAGGTATTGTTGGTTATGGCAATTTAGGTAAGGGTGTTGAAAGTGCAATTGCAAACAGTGAATATTTTAAACTTGTAAAAATATTTTCTAACAGAACAGGTTTAACAAGTGAATTAGGTTCCAGTTTTGAAGAAACAAAAAACTTAGAAAAATATGTTGGCAAAATTGACATACTTTTCTTATGTGGTGGAAGTTATAGCGACATTGAAAAAATTGGACCAAGAGCAATTAAACTATTTAACACTGTAGATAGTTTTGACACTCATGCAAAATTAGAAAAATACATAAACTCTCTTGATAAAATGGCAAAAAACAATCAAAGAGTTGCTGTAAGTGCAGCTGGTTGGGATCCGGGTGTTATGAGCATGATGAGACTTTTATTTAACAGTATTTCACCAGTTCATACACCAGCAAACTCTTTTTGGGGTATGGGTGTTAGCCAAGGGCATAGCGATGCAATTAGACGCATCAATGGTGTAAAAAATGCTATTCAATATACAATTCCAAATGACAAAATTGTAAAAAATTGTGAAAATCAATTTGATTATGTTCCAGAAGGAACAGAAAAACACAGCAGACTTTGCTATGTTGTTTTAGAAGAAGGCGCAGATAAAGATGCTATTAAAAATGAAATTGTAAATATGCCAAACTATTTCTTAGGTTATAAAACAACAGTTAAATTTGTAACTGAAGAAAAATTAAAAAAGATGCAACAAAAAATGTTCCATAAAGGGCTTGTTGTTAAAAACTTTAAATGCAGTGATAAACACGCAACTCAACTTAAATTTACTTTAGATGTAGAAAGCAACCCTTTCTTTACAGCAGAAGTTATGGTTACTTTAGGTTGCGCAGTTGCAAAACTTAGCAAAGAAAAGAAATTTGGGGCTTATTCAGTTTTTGATTTGCCACTTTCATATTTCTCAATGCAAGACAGAAACACTTTAATTAAAACTCTTTTATAATTTTAGTTTTACACAAACTGATACTTAATTGTGGATAAAATATTATTTGAAATACAAAACAGGTTAAATTTTTATGATTTTAACCTGTTTTTTTGTTAAATAAGGCTATTTTTGTGCTATTTTGCACTTAAAATGATTTTAAGAAAATAAAAATATATGGTATTATTGATTAAGGGTACTTATTTTATGAATAAAAAATATGACTTAATTATTGTTGGAATGGGACCTAGTGGGGTCTTTTGTGCTTACGAACTTATTCAAAAAAATAAACACAAAAATATTTTACTTATAGAACAAGGCAGAAGCATTGAAAAACGTGGTTGCCCAATTGAAAAAACAGGCAAATGTATGAAATGCAAACCATTCTGCAGTATCACTTGTGGTTTTTCTGGCGCAGGTGCTTTTTCTGATGGTAAAGTTAATTCTTACCACTTGGCAACAGGTGTTCCAGATAATTTATATATGGGCGGTAATGATGGCCCTTCATTTAGAGAAGCTTTAACTATTGATGAAATTAAAGCTTTGTTTGCATACACTGATGAAATTTATTTAAAATTTGGCGCTAGTGATGAATTAACCGGCTTGAATTATGCAAATGAAATTCAACAAATGCAAGACAAGGCTCACAAAGAAAACCTTGATTTAATTTATTTTCCAATAAGACACTTAGGCACAGAAAAAGCACATATTTTATATGGCAAACTTCAAAAATATCTTGAAGAAAATGGTGTTGAAATGATTTTTGATACTATTGTTAGTGATTTGATTATTGAAAATAATGAAGTAAAAGGTGTTAAAACAGTATCATCTTTTACAAAAGATAATGAGCAAACTTTTTATGCTGATAATGTTTGTTTGGCTGTTGGTAGAAAAGGCGCTGATTGGCTTTCACAAATGTGTAAGAGATATAACATAGAAAACCGCTCTGGCGCTGTTGATATTGGTGTTAGATATGAATTGCCAGATGAAGTTATGAAAGATGTTAATAAATATTTTTATGAAGCAAAATTTATTGGTCATCCTTCACCTTTCTGCGATAAGGTTAGAGCTTTTTGCCAAAATCCAAGTGGCTTCGTTGCAACAGAAGTTTATGACAATGCTTTAACTCTTGTAAATGGCCATAGTTATAAAGACAAAAAAAGCACAAATACAAACTTGGCAATTTTGGTTTCTCACAAATTTACACATCCATTTGATAAACCAATCCAATATGGTATAAACGTTGCAGAAAACTGCAATCAACTTGGAAACGGTAATATCATTGTTCAACGTCTAGGCGATATTTACAGAGGTAAAAGAACTTGGCAACACGAACTTGAAAATAATAAAGTTGAACCAACATTAAAATCAGCTGTTGCGGGTGATATTACATATGCTCTTGGCTATAGAACAATGACAAATATTTTACAATTTATTAGAAGTGTTGATAAAGTTGTTGAAGGTTTTGGCAACCCAGAAAACTTATTGTATGGTCCAGAAATAAAATTCTATAGCAACGAAATTTTACTTGATAAAGAATTTCAAACAAGCATTAAAAACTTGTATGCAATAGGTGATGGCCCAGGACAAACAACAGGTCTTATTATGTCAAGTGCAGCTGGTGTTCAGCTTGCAAGATTTTTAGATAAAAAGTTTTAATAAAAAGATTGGATAAAAAGTATGATAAAGTTAAATTATTTTAATTGTTTGAAAGATAGTTATTTAAAAGATGGTTTAAAACTAAACCAAATCAAAAACAGTAAATATGAAAAAGAATTAAAAAAGATAATAACAAATAAGTCAAGACCTATGATGGATTGGCTTGATTTGCCTTATCAAGACAAAAAGTATGTTGATGAAATTCAACTATTTGGCAAAAAGATTTCAAGACTTTATGAAAACTTTGTTGTTTTAGGAATAGGTGGTTCAGCCCTTGGTGCAAAAGCTGTAAAAAAGGCTTTGTATTCTGCTGCTCCTGATCAAGAAGGAAACAAAAAAATTAAAGTAAAAGTTGTTGACAATGTTGATGCAGAAAGTTTCAATAAATTACTTAATAAAGTAAACCTTAAAAAAACAATGTTTAATGTTGTTACAAAAAGTGGAACAACTGTTGAAATTTTAACAATGTTTGCTGTTGTTTTAAATAAACTTCAAGAACAATTAAAAGAAGATTATTTTGTAAACTTAGTAGTTACAACAGAAAAAGACAATGCTTTATGGAAATTCTGCCAAGAAAGAAACATTAAGACATATGAAGTTCCAAAAGGTGTAGGTGGGAGATACAGTGTTTTATCTCCTGTAGGTCTTTTACCTTGCGCTGTAATGGGCATTGATTTAACAAAACTTTTATCTGGTGCAAAACAAGTTTTAGAAAATTTTAAAAATCAAAGAGGCGAAGAAAACTTGTGCTATACCTCAGCTTTAATAAATTATTCTTACTTATGCTCAGGTAAAAAAGAAATAGTGTTGTTGCCATATTCAAATAGATTAAACAGAATGGCAGATTTTTATATTCAACTTTTAAGCGAAAGTTTGGGTAAAGCAAAAACATTAAACAATAAAAATAACAAAATGTTTTTCACACCAACAAAAGCAGAGGGTGTAACATATCAACACAGTTTACTTCAAATGTATCAAGAAGGTTCAAAAGATAGATTGTTCTGTTTTATAAACCTTGGAAAGCACAATGAAGATATAAAGATTCCAAAATTTAAAAATGCTGATTTAGATAAATATTTGCCAAAAACAATGGTAAGTTTAATGAAACAAGAGCAAATTGGTTCTTCGCTTGCTTACAAACAAGCTGGACACCCTAGTTATGAGCTTGAAATTCCGGTTTTAAACGAAGAAAATGTTGGAGCCTTATTGTTTTACTTTGAATTAACAACAGCTCTTATGGCCGAATTTATGGGCGTTAATGCTTATGACCAACAAGGTGTTGAAATGCAAAAAAAATACACAAAAGCTTTAATTGGTGTTAAAGGTTTTGAAGAAGCACAAAAAGAATTAACAGTTATGCTTGAAAATAAAGATAAATATGAAATCTAACTTTTTAGCAAAATAACAAATTATATAAAACAAAAAAAATCATAGTTTTGAAAACTATGATTTTTTTATTTTAGTTAAGTATTAAATTATCTTTCTTCTTCAACTTCAATAGCATTGTTTTTTGCAAGTTTTTGGTCTTTTTTCTTTTGTCCAAATTTAACAAGTTCAACAATAGGAATAATTAACATAGACATACCAAAAACAACCAACCATTGTGCGAGGCTAAGTTGAGTTAAAGCCAATACGCCAGCAATTGGTGGGGTAAGTGCTACAAGTAAAATAACAGCAAGTTCGCTAACAAAAGCAATATTTAATAATTTGTTTGTAAATGGGTTTGAAGCAAAAATGCTATGAACAGTTCTTACAGAATACATATGGAACAATTGAACAATGTTAATTGTTAAGAAAGCCATAGTAGTTGCTGCTGCAGGAGAACCAAAACCAAACAAACCAATCATATAAACAGCCAAAACAAGTGCAGATTGTGTGATGCCTTGATAAATAATGTTAAAACCAACTCTACCACCAATAATATATTGTTTTGGATCTCTAGGCGGTTGTTTCATTAAATCGTTTTCGGCTTCGTTGCAACCAAGTGCAATTGAAGGGAAGGTATCGGTTACAAGGTTTGTAAACAAGATTTGAACAGCAGTAAATAATGTATATTGAGGGAAGAAAAGTGTAATAGCAAAAATTGATAAAACTTCTGCAATGTTTGTGCCAAGTAAGAATTGAATTGTTTTTTGGATGTTTCCAAAAATCTTTCTTCCTTCTTCAACAGCAAGAACAATTGTTGCAAAGTTATCATCAGTTAAAATCATATCTGCAACGTCTTTGGTAACTTCTGTTCCAACATTACCCATACCAATACCAATGTTTGCAGATTTAATACTTGGAGCATCGTTAACACCATCACCAGTCATAGCAACAACTTTGCCATTTGCTTGCAATGCTTTAACAATTCTTACTTTGTGTTCTGGGCTAACACGAGTAAATACTCTAAATTTGTTAATTTCTTTAACAAGTTCTTTATCAGTGAATTTGTCAAGGTAACTACCGTTAACAACTTCTTTTTCGCTTTTAACCATGCCAAGTTCTTTTGCAATAGCATAAGCGGTATCTTTGTGGTCACCAGTAATCATAATTGCTTTCATACCTGCTTCACGGCATTTAATTAAAGCGTCAAAAACTTCATCTCTTGGTGGGTCAATCATACCACTAAGACCAATAAATGTAAGGTCACTTTCTTTAATTTTTTCACTGTCTACATGCTCGCATTCAGCAGCAATGTTTAATTCTTTTGTAGCATAAGCCAAAACTCTTAAGGCTTTTTTACCCATTTCTGTGTTGGCTTTTTTAATGTTTTCAATATCTTGAACTGTAATTTTTCTTACCTTGCCATCTTCTAAGATGTGTGTGCAAAGAGCAAGCAATTCATCAACAGCACCTTTTGTGTATTGAATAACTTTATTGTCTTCAACGTTAATAGTTGTCATAAGTTTTCTTACACTGTCAAAAGGAATTTCGCCAATTCTTTTAAATTTACTTTCAAGAGTTTTCTTGTTCAAATTAAATTTTTCTGCATATTGAACAAGGGCAGTTTCTGTTGGATCGCCTAAATAAGAATCTTTTTGTTTTTTAGCATCATTACATAATGCCATACACTTTAAAAGTTTTTCTGATTCTAAAGTTTTGTTTTCAACATTTGTTGAGTAAGAAGTTTTATTAAAATAAACTTCTCTAACGGTCATTTTGTTTTGAGTAATTGTTCCTGTTTTATCAGAGCAAATTACTTGGCAACAACCCAAAGTTTCTACAGCATGAAGTTTTTTAATAATTGTGTTTTTCTTAGCAAGTTTTGTTACACCAATTGAAAGAATAATTGTAACAACGGCAGGCAAACTTTCTGGAATAGCCGCAACAGCAATAGCAACAGCAGTTAGGAAAGAACTCATCCAACCTTGGTTAGTAAATAACAAGTCAACCAAGAAAATAACAATAGCAATACCTAAAACAATAAATGTAATAATTTCGCCTAATTTTGCCAAACTTTTTTGAAGAGGGGTAACTTCTTTCTTTTCTTGTGACAACATTGAAGCGATTTTTCCCATTTCTGCATTAGAGCCAGTTGCAACAACAACACCTTCGCCTCTACCATAAACAACAGTTGTTGAAGAAAAACACATATTTTTTCTATCACCCAAACTTGTTTTGTCTGGTAAAACAATCCCAGCTGTTTTTTCAACAGGCAAGCTTTCGCCAGTAAGTGAAGCTTCATCACATTTTAAAGATGCACTTTCAAGAAGTAAAAGGTCTGCAGGAACAACATCGCCAGCTTCAAGCAAAACAATATCACCAACAACAAGTTCACTTGTTTTAACTTTCATTTCTTCGCCATTTCTTATTACGGTTGAATATGGTTGAGACATCTTTCTTAAGGCATCAAGTGCATTTTCGGCTTTCAGTTCTTGCGAGAAGCCAAGTGTAGCATTGATAAGAACAATTACAAAAATGATAATTGAGTCAATAAGTTCTGTGCTACTTTTTTCAATAATTGCAAATACAAGCGAAATTACAGCTGCAACAATCAATATTAAAACCATAATATCTTTAAATTGAGCTATAAACTTTAAAAAGTAATTGGTTTTCTTTTTGTGTTCTAAAGAGTTTTCGCCGTTTTCAGCAAGTCTCTTTTTTGCTTCTTCAGTTGTTAAACCTTTTTCAGAAGTATTGAGCTCTTTTAAAGTTTCGCTAACAGATTTAGTATAAAAACTTTTCATTTTTTCTCCTTATTAAAATTCTTAAATTAGGTAGATAGTTAGTATATTATATTACTTTAAAAAAAGACCTATGCTATATGTTTATACAATGAAAAATCATCATATAAAAATATAACATAAGTCTGGTTAATTAAGATTGAACCTGATAATTAAATTATCTTGCTGTAGGTCAACCACTTTATTTTTGATAAAGCTAACTACTCCCTTATTTATAAATAGAGTAACATAATTTTTTTTCAAAAACAAATAAAAATTAAAATTTATTTAAAATGTTTTACATTTTATCAAGCGCATCAATGCCAAGAAGTTTTAAGCCAACAGTTAATACAATTTTTGTTGCTTCAACAAGGGCAAGTCTTGTTTTATTTACTTTGCCATCTTCAACAACCCTGTTACTGCTATAATATTTGTTAAATGCTTTGCTTATATCAATAAGAATTCTGCTTACATAGCATGGTTCAAATTTTTCGCAAGCAAATTTTACAGTATCTGGGAATCTGTTTAAAGTTTTTAATAGTTCATAGCTTGTAGGGTTATTTATTTGGTCAAAATCAAGGTCATAAATGCAATCTTTATCAGAGTTTGATTTCTTTATTATGCTGCAGCATCTTGCTCTTGTATATTGAATATAAGGGCTTGTTTCGCCATTAAAGTCAAGTGCTTCATCAATATCAAAAACAACGTCTTTAATTTTTTCGTTTTTAATTGCACTAAAAACAACAGCTCCAACACCAACAGAAGTTGATATTTTGGCTTTTTCTTCATCTGATAAGTTTTCGTTTGATTCAACAATATTTCTTGTTTTGTTAATTGAGTAACTTAAAATATCTCTTAAGATAGCTTGTTTGCCTTTTCTGCTAGCAATTTTACCATCAGGCAAACTAAATCTGCCATAAAAAACATGGTGAAGAGAATTTGCATAATCTCTGCCTAACAAATCAAGCACTTTAAAGAATTGGCTAAAGTGAAGTTTTTGTGATACGTCTGTTACATATAAACTTTTAAAGAAGTTATAGTTTTTATATCTGTCATCACAAGCAGCCAAATCTCTTGTTGCATATAAACTTGATCCGTCAGATTTTCTTATTAAGCAAGCGCCTAAATTATAATCACCTAAATCAACAATTTTTGCACCGTTACTGTCTTGCAATAAACCTTTTTTATCAAGTTCGTTAACAATAGGATCCATTTTATCGCTATAATAACTTTCACCACGCCAACTATCAAATTTAATGTTTAATAAACTATAAATTTTTTGAGTTTCATCAATAGAAATTTTTATAAATTTTTCATAGATAGGATATACTTCAGGATCTTTCTTTTCTATCTTAGCAAAACAAATCCTTGCTTGTTCATCAAGTTCTTTGTTGTTTTCAGCTTCTTGGCAAAACTTTATGTAAAGGTCTTGTATATAGTCAACGCCTTTTGCATTTAGGTCAGTTTCGTTTCCCCATAACTTATAAGCAGTAATCATTTTGCCAAAAGGAGTTCCGTAATCACCAACATAGTTAATTGCAACAGTATTATAACCTAAAAAGTTGTGAAGGTTTCGTAAACAGTTACCAATAACAGTTGTGCTAAGGTGACCTATGTGCATATATTTTGCTAGGTTTACTGATGAGAAATCTAAACACACAGTTTTATTTAAACCTTCATCACTTCTACCAAAGTTTTCTTTGCTTGCTAAAATCTCTGCAAGAACATTTAAAGAAATAACTTTTTTGTTTAAAAAGAAATTGAGATAGCCACCAACAACTTCGGTTTTTTCAACAACGCCACTGTAATTAAAGTTTTGTGTTAAATCTTTTGCTACTTCTACAGGAGATTTTTTTAAACTTTTAACCCATGTAAAACAAGGCATGCAAAAATCACCCATAGTGTTGTTTGGCGGAACAGAAATATTTTCTACCGATAGGTTAAAATTTGATTTTATTTGGTCATCAAAACAATCAATAATAAGTTTTTTAATATCCATATATTTTTAATTTTCACCTTTTAGTTTTTAAAAATCTTTGTAATTTTAACACAAAAGAAGTTGTAAATAAAGTAAAAATTTTAAAATTGAATCAAATATATATTTATATATAAAAAAAGCAAAAATATTGTGCTTTATAAAGTTTTTTATTTGACCAAAATAATGCAAAAATTTACAATGAATAAAACAGGAGTGCGTATGCAAAATTTTAAAAACTTAACTCAAAACGGCAAAATTGGTGTTTGTGCACCTTCTCTTGGTTGTGATGAACATTTTTATTATGCAAACAGATGTAAAAATGCTGTAAAAAACTTTAATAAACTAGGGCATGAAGTTGTGTTTACAGAGCATTGTTTTGGCAATAAAATGGGAAGAAGTGCATATGCCAAGGTAAGAGCAGAAGAGTTTGAAAAATTGTTTTTTGATGATGGTGTTGAAGCCATAATAAGTATGGCTGGTGGAGAATTTGAACTTGAAATTCTACCTTTTTTAAATTTAAAAAAGATAAAAAAAGCAAAAAACAAAATATTTCAAGGTTTTTCAGATAACTGTTGTTTAAGTTTTGTTTTAACAACAATGTGTAACAAAACTTCAATCTATGGCCACAACCTTTTTACTTTTGGTATGAAAAAATGGCATAAAAGCATACAAGATAATTATGACTTTTTAATAGGAAAAGAAGTAGAGCAAATTTCATTTAATAAATATGAAATTGAAAGCAACAGAAAAATTGAAGGCAACGAATTAAATGGCTTTAATTTGACTGAAAAAACTTGTCCAATAATCTTGTCAGGGGAAAGCCAAGTTGAGCTTTCTGGGCGTATTATTGGCGGTAATTTAGATGTTTTGTCTTGTATTTGTGGAACAAAATTTGATAATGTTAAAAACTTTATAAAAAAATATAAAAAAGATGGAATAATTTGGTTTTTTGAAAGTTGTGATTTGTCTGTTTTAGATCAATCACGTGCTATTTGGAAGTTAAAAAACGCAGGTTGGTTTGAAGGCGCAAAAGGATTTTTAATTGGCAGACCTCTTAAAAAAGAAACTATGTTTGATGTTGATTATCTTCAAGCAAATTATGAAAATTTAAAAGATTTAAATGCTCCTGTAGTAATTGACCTTGATATTTCACACACATCACCAAACTGGTTTATGCTAAATGGGGGAAAGGCAACTTTTAATTGCAATAAAAAACAAGCAAAAATTAAATTTATAAAATAAAAAAATATGGGATAATTTGTCCCATATTTTTTGTTTTTTATTTAAATTATTCTTTTATATTTGTCTCATTTATAATATAAACTGGTCGTTTTTTTACCTCTGTATTTATTCTCGCTACATATTTACCAAGCAGACCTATAAATATCATATTTAATCCGCCTAAAAGGGCGATTCCCAAACCTAGGTAAACGAGGCCAGAAATATAATAACCAACAATGTTGAATATTCCAACAGTAAGCAATGCAATTAAACTTAAAATAAATATAAAAGAACCGGTAATCATACTTATGTTAAGTGGAGCATTTGAAAAAGAAATAATGCCTTCCATAGCATATTTAAAAAGTTTTTTAAAAGACCACTTTGTTTCGCCGGCAACTCTTTCAACATTTTCATATTCCAACCATTTTGTTTTAAATCCAACCCAACTAAATAAACCTTTTGAAAATCTGTTATATTCCTCTAGTGATAAAACAGCATCTACAAATTTGCGGTTCATAAATCTATAATCCCTTGCACCATCAACAAGTTCAGTGTCAGATATTTTGTTTATTACCTTATAAAATCTTCTTGCAAAGAAAGATCTTATTTTAGGTTCTCCTTTTCGGGTTACTCTGCGAGTTGCTACAGAGTCGTAACCTTCGTTTGCAACAAGATTATACATTTGTGGTAAAAGTTCTGGTGGATCTTGTAAATCTGCGTCCATTACTACAACGTAGTCGCCCTTACTTTTTTTAAGACCAGCATAAATTGCAGGTTCTTTACCAAAGTTGCGTGAAAATGAAATATATTTAACATCTTTGTCTTTACTTGCAAGAAGCTTTAAAATATTTAAAGTAGAATCTTTTGAACCATCTTCAACAAAGATTATTTCAAATTTTTCACTACTTAACGTTTTTCTAACTTTGCATATTTCTTCATAAAAAAATGGCAAGGCTTTTTCTTCATTATAAGCAGGCACTACAATAGAAATTAAGCTCATTTTTGCTCCTCCTTTTTGGAATTACTTTCACTATCATCAGTGGTTTTTAAATTGTTTTCTTTTTTAAAAACAAAAAGTTTGCTTAAAATATAATTTAAAACAATGATAATTATTTGAGCAACAATTTTAACAACCAAACTATTAAAAGTAAGCCATGTAACAAATATAGCAATGATTATTTCTTCTATGAGTAATGTAATAAGTCTGAACCCATAAAAAGAAACAAATTGTTTTACAAAACTTTTTTTACTTGTAAGAGGTGAGTTAAAAACCCAAAATTTGTTTGTAAAAAAAGCAAAAGTTACTGCTATTATCCAAGAAAAAATATTAGAAATTAATTCATCTAATCCTAATTGGTTTAATCCCCAAAAACTAGCAACGCTTATAACCGTTGTTAAACCACCAAAGACAAGCCATAAAAAAATTTCTTTAAAATTTATTTTTAAATCTTTTGTGTTGCTCATAAAAATCCATTTAAGTAATTGTTATCAAATAAATATTACTCTTTTTTGTATATTTTGTAAAGAAAACTAAAAACGCTTATCTTTTTTAATAAAAAACACCTTTACATTTAAAAGGTGTTTAATTTTTAAAAATAAAAATGTTAATTATTTTCTTTTTTAACAGTTAAAGGTTGATATTCAACTTTTATTGAGATGTATGAAAGATATTTATTTCGTTTGTTTCTTAATTCCCTTGTTTTAAAAGTTAAAATAGAACTTGCTTCCCACAAGAAGAAGCAACTAATAATGTCAATAATTTCAGCAAAAAAGTTAAAGGCAGAGACATTTCTTAAAAAGAAAGTTGCTGTAAGTAAAACAACACTTGCAAGAATTAAAGTTAAGCTAATTATATTGCTTTCTTTTAAACTTTTTTGAACTTCAACATATTTGCCTTTGTAATATTCTTTTATTCCTTTGCTATATAAACCTTTTTCTTCATCATCAATGCAGTCACTACTTATTTTTAAAGTAAGGTGTTCTTTCGCAGGAATTGAGGCCGTTGCATTTTCAATAAATTCAGCAACCTTTGTATTTATTACAGGGGTTTTGCTTTCAGAAAATTCAGATAAAATATGCTTATCAGTTTGAACGATCATATCAACAACAACTCTTTTTTGGTCATCTCTTATAAGGGTCTCGTGTTTTAATTGATTGTCAACTTTTTTCTTTATGCCTTTTAATGATTTATCCATTTTGTATTGCTCCTAACAAAATATTAAAAGTTATGGTCATCAACAATCCCGTCATAAATATTATTTTCATCAATATCAACTTCAAGGCCGTTATCTCTTTGATAGTCTTTAATAATTTGATGAATAACTTTTGTTAAATTACCATCTGTATATTCATAAAAATTTTGAGTTATAAATTTAAGAGAAAAAGAATATTTTGTTCCCTTTTTATAAATACAATAAATTGGTTTGTCAAGTGTGCTTGCCCAACCAATTTCAATTCCCGTTCCTGTTGAAGGGTAGCTAACATCAGCAATCATTATATCACAAAATTTAATAACATCCTTTGTATTTTTAACCCTGTCTTCAGGAAAATAGAAATCATGTTTTCTTAATCTAAAACTTTTTTTAATTGGTTCATAAAGCTCTTTTTCAAAGTCAAAACTTGTTGAATGAGAAAGTGATATATTCAAAATAAAAACTCCTTAAAATAAAAGTAACTTTAGTTTAATTTTTTTTAGTTTTTTTGTAAATAAAAATTTAACTAAATAATAAAATGTGTTACAATTTGTTTGGAGAAAGAAATGAACAATTTTTTATATCAAGCACAACAAATAGAAGAGTTGATATCAAATAAAAAACTAGCTGAAATCAAAAAAGATTATAAAGAAGTTAGTTTAAAATATAGAGGCGAAAAAATAAACTCTATATCTGTAGTGTCAAGCGACAAACAAGCTATTGGCTATATAACAAGCAGAATGCCAGAAACATCAGTTATTATTGATGATGTGTTAAATAAAATAAGCAATTTAATTGACTTAAATAAAGAAGTTAATTCGGTTTTAGATTTGGGCAGTGGCACAGGTTCTGCTTTGTGGGCTTTAGAAAATTATGTTAACAAAATTAACATTTATGCTGTTGAAAGAGAACCAGAAATGGTTAAATATTCTCAAAAGCTATCAAAAGACCTTGAGTTAAAAATAACCTATATTCAAGAAGATGTTTTGTCAAAGACAGTTGAAGATTTGTTAGAAACTGATTTAGTTTTAGAATCTTTTATGTTAAATGAAATGAACGATCAAGATAGAAGACAAACACTTGATTTAATGGTGCAAAAAGCAAAAAAATACATTATTTTAATAGAACCAGGAACTCCTGCTTCATACAAAAAAATGATGGAGAATAGAGATTATTTGTTGTCAAAGAAATTAAACTTAGTTTTACCATGTATGCATAGTGAAAAATGCGCACTTAAAGATGACTATTGTAATTTTAGTGTTAGGGTAAATAGAACAAAAATTTTAAAACAAGTTAAAGAGGGCTCTTTGGGGTATGAAGATGAAAAATATTTTTACTTAGTGTTTTCAAAAGAAGAGCTATCAAAAACAAAAAATGCAATGGTTATTAGAAAACCTTTATATCGCAAAAGTTGTGTTGACTTAAAATTATGCACAAATAGTAATGAAATAAAAAATGTAACAATAACAAAAAAAGATAAACAAAAATATTCTCAAGCAAAAAACTTAAAACAAGGCGATATGTTTGAAATTTAAAAAGTTTTTAACAAATAGAAAATAAAAAAAAGCAAGACGCAGAATCTTGCTTTTTATTTGGTGCGGATGGTGGGACTCGAACCCACAAGGTCGCCCACACGCCCCTTAAACGTGCGCGTTTACCGGTTTCGCCACATCCGCATATTTAAATGAACGTGCATATTGTAACAAATTAAAATGCTTTTTGCAATTACTTTTTTTTAAAAAAACAAAATATTTTTTATAAAACAGGGTTTTATTGGTTATAGAGCTTTTAAAAAAAGCTTATTACCTAAAATTAATATAATAAATAAAGCAATATGCACATAAAAAAACAAGAATATTGATTTAGAAAAAAAATTATGATATATTATCCCTCGGAGATTATTAAAAATGGATTTTTATAGCTTTAAATTGCAACAATATGCAAAGCATAGCCAAAAATTTTCTTTAGAAGAAAGAATGGCAAAGGCAAAAAAACAAGTTGATAAAGAGAACACACGAGAATATGAAGATGTTTTATCAAAATATGAAAGCTCATTGCGTTGCAATCTTGCTTCAATGGGTGTTGATTCTTTATCATATTCAAGAGTTGTAAACGAAATGTATCAAGACAGATTAGTTCAATCTGTATCGAAGGCAAAACAAATTTCTATTTTAAGCCCAGAAGAATATTTTTTACATCTTGCTCAACAAGAAGCTCAAGCAGTTGCTTTGTATGCCGAAGAAAAACAAGCTGAATATAGTGATGCCGTAACAAGTTTAAGTAATTTGAAATCTGGAGTAGGTATTTCTGCAAAAGTGGCAGCCTTTCTTGGCAAAAAAGAAGAAATGACTGCAAATTTAGAAAGTAAAGTTCAATTAGATTCTGCAAGACTTGAAGTTGCAGCAACTTCATCACAATCATGGGAATCATTAAGTTTTGAAGAACAAACAGAATATTTACTTGGAAGAATTGAGTATGATGGTATAACTCAATTTGATGCTACTGGTATAGATAGATTTGCAAACTCTGTTGCAGTAATTAAAAAAGAACAAGCAATGGAAACACAAGTTTTTGAACAAACAACTTTACCGGGTTTTCATGAACAATAAAAACTAAAAAAAAGAACTTAAATTATAAAAAGTTAAGTTCTTTTTTTTATTGGTTCAATGTGCCAAAAAAATAAAGGATTGTTGAAAAAATATTGTTAATATGGTAAAATTTTAACAAGATAAAAGGAGTGGTTTTTACTATGGCTAGAGAAAAAACACCATCAGAAAAATATTTTGCAAAAATTAAAACAGATGTATTGCCAAAATCACCGGTTATTCAATATTTTCAAAATAGAGTAGGTTTGTATAGAGTTAATGAACTTCCTTTGCAAAGAGAACAACAAGATTCAAGGCATTTTTATGGTCTTGAAGAAAAATTTGTTCCTAAAAGAGTTAATGCAAAAATACCTTCAATGCCAGGTGTTTATAGCCCATTGTTTCTTAGACATTTTCAAAATGGAGATATAACAACGGCTCTTGAAAGAATTGTTGCAAATAATGCTTTAAACTTATATCCAACCCCAATGGGTAGTCATGGTATTGTTGATGAAAGTATGTATAATGCAATAGGCGTTGCAACAATTGACTTAAATCATTTATATAATCCTAATACAAGAAAGCATGTTGAAAGTGCAAGATTAGATCATTTATTACATTCTCTTGGCTGCCATTATGAAATAAGTTGTTTCTTAGATTTTCAAGCTTTATTAGAAAATCCTGCTGTAACTAAAAACTTTACTACAAGAGCTTTGGTTCAACTAGGTTTATCATCAATTTTTATTCCTAATGCAATTGGTGAGACTGATGCAAACTCAAGAAATGTTATTTTACTTAAAAACCAAGATAATAAATGGGATAGCGTTGTAAGGATTGATGCTGAAGCAAATACAACATTAAACGATTTAAACAACACAAGATCTGGGCACAAAGTAGTTCCAAAAGGTATTTTTTCACCTGACGAACCACAAGAAGAATTTTTAAAAACTATTAAAGATAAACCATCAGGTATTGATTGGGATTTATATAGAGCTTTTGTATTAGCAGCTAAAGAAGCAACAAGAAGAACAAATATAGACCAAGGACTTACTAAAGCATGGTTAGAAAATTCAGGAAGAGTAGATACTTTACAATTTGTTTACCCAAATGTTCAACTTGAAAAATACAATTATTTAGCATCAGATGTTTTTCCTAATTCAGTTGCAAGTAGGGTTGAAAGACATTTTGATAGAGTTTTAGATGCTTTGGGTAGAGAATCTTCAATTATCCTTCCTTTTGCTGAAACAAGCAGTAAATATCCAGGCTTAATTGTTGACGAAACAGAAGTTTTAGACTCTTTAATTCAAGAGTATTACGATGCAAAAGGTCATAATATTACAAAAGAAGTTTTAGGAGATGTTCCTGCTGCACAAGAAGTTCAACCTGAATGTGCACCAACTGAACAAGCAATGGTAAAAACTTTAAAACCTTCAACACCAAGTGCTTGCGAAACACCTAATCAATAGGTTAAAAAATAAATTTTAAGCATATAAAAAATATTTATAAAAAAAGAAAAACAGCTTTAATTAAAAGCTGTTTTTTTGGTGCTCCCATGAAGATTTGAACTCCAAATAAAGCAGTCGAAATGCTTTGTGATATCCATTTCACTATAGGAGCGAAGAAAGAGTTGAAAATTGAATTTTTAAATATTTAAAAGGCGATTTTAAGCCTTAAAAAGCATTTAATACTATCAATTATAAATAATAAACAAATAAATAAAAATTTAAAAGCAAAAAACTAAAAAAACTCTATTTTAATTAGGTAAAATCTTTTCTTAAAGCCTAAAAAAATTTGTTTTGATTTTATTTTATTATTATATATAATAGGTAATATAAAGATTTAATCTTATATAAAAAAAGGAAAATATAAGTTTAAAATGTATCAATTAAATCAAATTATAACAACTAAAAAAACTCACGCATGTGGTACAAATGAGTGGACTGTTGTAAGAACAGGGGCTGATTATAAAATAAAGTGCAATAATTGTGGAAGAGTTTTGTTGGTTGACTCATCAAAACTTGACAAAATGGTAAAAAATAAACAAATAAAGCAATAATATTAAAAAAGGAAGCAAAAAATAAATGTGGGAATATCAACCAACGCTGCAAGAGTTAAATCCTATATATGCAAAAAAGAAAACTGCTGGTCAAATTGTAATTTATGTTTTATTAGCTTTATATGCTGTAATTCTTGCTTGTTATATTATTTTTAATATTATTTATGTAAAGGCAAGGGTTGTTGGTTTTTCAATGCAACCAACATATAATGCAAGTTTAAAGCAAGATGAAGACCCAGAAGCATCAATATATAAAGATAATGTTTTTGCAAACAGATATAATAAGGGAACAAACAATGATATTGTTTTAATTCAAAATGAAGATGGCGTTGTAATTAAAAGAATAATTGCAACTGGTGGTCAACTTTTAAGGCTTGGCAAAAATATAAACGGAAATTATTCGTTTTATTTGTCACAAAATGAAAACGCAGAAGAGCACCTTTTGACTGAAGAATATGTTTTTAACCATTCTCATATGAATGCAAGTTATTTTGAAAGATTTGTTTCTCATAATAGACACCTAAAAGTGGCTGAAGAAGAAAATCAATGGTTTACAATAAAAATACCAAATAATCATGTTTTTGTTTTAGGAGACAACAGACTAGTAAGTGAAGACAGTGCAATGTATAGCACAGTTGGCACAGATAGAATTATTGGCAAGATTGAAATTTCATATTCTTATAACCAAAACTTATTAGACTATTTATGGCAAAGATTTTGTGAAATATTTTAAAATAAAAAGATTCTAAAAACCTTTCTACCTTAAGTATTTTTTACTAAGGTAGATTTTTTTTAGAACCTTTTATATTTTTTTATTTAAAATTTTATTCTTTTTTATCGTCTTCTTTATATTCAAAGCCTTCGTTAAATAAAATATTCATTTTTAGGTTGCCAAATTTTTGTGATTTTAATTCAGAACCCAACAATTTATTTTCAAAAAAGCTGAAATGTCCATCAGGAGACAAAATAACGTGATCGCAAAGTCTTATTGATAAAGAATCAAGCAATTCACATAAGTTCATAGTAAAGTTAATATCTTCTTCACTAGGTTTTGGTTTGCCATTTGGATGAGTGTGACATAATACAAGTGTATGTGTTGGATATTTTAAAATTTGTGAAACAAGTTCTCTGTTGTTAACATAGAGTTGAGATATTGAACCTGCACCAATCTTTTTAAAACACAAAACATCACCTTTTGTGCTAAGGCATATATAATAAAATTTTTCTACTGAAGAAAATTCAACAGTTTGTTTCAAAAAATTAATAATTTGATTTGGTGTTTCAAGTCTTGCTTTAAAATTAGCTTTGCAATGTTTGTAAATTTCTGGCAACTTAGAGCAAAAGCTTAAAAAGTTTGATACAACTTCGCCAACGCCTTTAATTTTTTTAAGATCTTCAGCAGAACTTTCTAAAACATTAGTTAAGCAGCCAAATTCATCAAGCAATTTGTGTGCAAGAGGGTTAACATCTCTTTGAGGCAATACAAAAGAAAGCATCAATTCTAATATTTGATGCTCTGGCATTGTAGTTACATCGGTGTTGTTAAAAGCGTTTCTTAGCCTACTTCTATGGCCTTTGTGTGAAACTTCGTTATCTATTTTATTATTGTTTTCCATATTTGTGGTGATTATAACATAATAAGAAAAAATGTGGCAATAAATTGACAAAAAAATATTAAACAAATAAAATATAATTTGTTTAAAGGGAAGTGATTAAATGAAAAAAGTAAAAATTACAGCTGATAGCACAATAGATTTAACACAAGAACTTATTGAAAAATATAATATTGCAACAATACCACTTGTTGTTAATTTGGGTGAAGATACTTTCTTAGATGGGGTAGATGTTAAGCCAGACGATATATATAAATATTTTGACGAAACAGGCAACTTGCCAAAAACTGGTGCAAGAAGCCCAGAAGATTTTAAAGAATTTTTTCAAAAATATATTGATGAAGGGTATGAAATTGTTCATATAGGCATTGGGGCAGACTTTTCTTGCTGCTTTCAAAACTTAAATCTTGCTTGCCAAGAATTAACAGGGGTTTATCCTGTAGATTCTGCATGCCTTTCAACAGGAACAGGTTTGTTGTGTATGTATGCTTCAGAGCTTGCAAAGTCAGGCAAATATTCTGCTGAAGAAATTGCAAAAAAGGTGGAAGTAAGAGTAAAAAATGTTCAAGCATCTTTTGTAATTGAAAAATTAAAGTTTTTACACAAAGGTGGCAGGTGTAGCATGCTAGCAATGCTTGGTGCAAATTTACTTAAAATTAAACCTAGTATTCAAGTCGTTGATGGTAAAAATGTTGTTGGCAGAAAATATTTTGGCAATATGATTAACTGTGTTAAAAAATATTGTGAAGATACTTTAAAAATTTATAACAACCCAGACCATACAAGAGTTATGATTACTTATTCAACTGCTACAGATGAAATGGTTGAAGCTGCAAAAGAAGTTTTAAATAACTACGGTAAGTTTAAAGAAATTTTAATAACTCAAGCAGGAAGCGTAATTAACTCTCACTGTGGAAAAAATACTTTAGGTATTTTATATATAAATGATGGTGATGAAGGTCACGAATAATAAAAACAAAACTAACAAAAAACACAAACAAAATATTATGTTTGTGTTTTTTTTCTGTCTCAGCGCGCCTAAATGCACTTTTTAATCTATTATAAATATGTTTTATAGGACATCTAATTAACTAATTTAAAAAGATAAGAGTGATGCCGGGATTTTGGTTTTGTAAATCAGCGTCAAGTATAAGTTCAGGATAAAGTTTTGTAAAACGTTTGTATTTTATTGTTGGCTCAACAAACTTTTCATTTGCAACAAAATCTAAAATCTTACCTTGCCTGCAAAGATCTTTTAGTAATATATTAAGTTCGCTTTTTATAATTCCACCCACGCCTTTTGAGCCATAACCGTGTATAACTTTTAAAACTTTACAATCAGATAAAGACAAAACTTCAATTTCTTTTTGTATGGTTGCCAAGGCTTCATCACAGGCAAGTGGATATGTTTTTGTATTTAAAGTTGATATTTTCATATAAAAAATCTTAAAAAAATTTTAAAAAAAGTCAATAAAAAAAGATAAAATGCTTTAAATTAGTAGGATATATCAATTTTTTATGATATAATCGGGTCATCCAGATAGGAAAATTTTTAAAAGAAAAGGAGAAATTTTTATGAACAAAGGAGATGTAGTAAGCTCAATCGCTAACAAAGCAGGCTTTACACTTAAAGATGCTGATGAAGCATACAAAGCATTTGTTGAAACAGTTGCTGAAGCTTTAAAGGAAGGCGAAGATGTTGCTCTTGCTGGTTTTGGTACTTTCAAAGTAAAAAACAAAGCTGCTAGACAAGGTATCAACCCACAAACAAAAGAAACAATTACTATTCCAGCTACAAAAGCACCTAGCTTTAAGTTTGGAAAAAGCTTTAAAGAACTTATTAAATAATTGTTTATAAAGTATTTTTTAATTTTAAAAAGAAAATAGAAATGGTTATCAGTTTAAACCATTTCTTTTTTTTATATAAAAAAGTTAGAGATATAAAAACTTTTTAACAAGCAATCTTTTATATTGTATAGCCAACTTAAAATTTTAAAGAGATAAAAAACAAGGTGTGACTTATTTAACATTTTAAAAAAACATATAATTAAATAAAG
>JAZUAI010000049.1:0-23878 GCA_045637945.1 Clostridia bacterium | reverse complement strand
TAAAAAAAATTTTAAAAAAATCTAAGAGTTTATTTTTATTTTATAAAAAAAACATATACAATAGTTAATGTATTTTAAAAACTTATAAAAAGGCAAAAATATGGACAATACAATAAAAATTTTTAAAGAGATATCAAAATTACCAAGACCTTCAGGCAAAGAAGAAAAAGTTAAAAACTTTTTAGTAAACTTTGCAAAGAAAAACAATCTTGAATACTACACAGACAAAACTCACAATGTAATTATTAAAAAGCCATCAAACAGGCAAAATTGCACTTCTACCCTAATTTTGCAAGGGCATACTGATATGGTTTGCGAAAAATTTAGTAAAGTAGAATTTGATTTTGATAAGCGTGGAATTGACATAAGAGAAAATGATGAGTTTTTGTATGCAAACGGAACTACCCTAGGCGCTGACAACGGCATAGGCATAAGTATGATTTTAAGTGTTTTGCAAGACGAATCTTTGAGCATACCAAACCTTGAGTGTGTTTTTACTGCACAAGAAGAAACAACAATGCAAGGTGCTATTGACTTAGATTTTAACAAACTTAAAGGTCAAGCCTTGTTATCAATTGACGGAACCGATGAAGGCAAAATTGAAGTTTCAAGTGCAGGCATGGCTGTTGCAAAAATTGAAAAACAATTTGAAGAAATTGACAACACTACAAAAATTACTTACAACTTGTATTTATCTGGTTTGCAAGGCGGACACTCTGGGACAGAAATTAACAGAAACAGATTAAACGCAAACAAACTTATTTTTGAGTTTTTAAATAAGTATAAAACAGATATAAACATAATCTCTGTAAGTGGTGGGGGCAAATCAAATGCTATTGCAAGAGAGTGTAATGTTTTACTTACTTTAAACAAATTAAATAGCGATGCTTTTGAAAATGATTTTAAAAACTTTTGCAAAGGTTATGCTCACTTAGAGGGTGAAATTAGTGCAAAAATTGTGCCAAATACAAAATTTAACTACAAAAGTTTGTGCAGTGAGGACACTATAAATTTAATTGATTTTGTAAACGATCACAAAGATGGAGTTTTAGTTTTTGCTGAATATGATAAGAACTTTCCTATTGTTTCAAACAACTTTGCAAATATTCAACTTGAAAACGGCAATCTTGAAATTATTATTTCTTTGCGAAGCAGTGTTAAAAAACTTGAAGAAGAATATTTAAGTAAGTTAGAAGAATTAACAAAACAACACTACTTTAGTTTTAAAGTTATTTCAACTGCTCCATTTTTTGAAAGAAAACAAAACTCTTACTTACAAAAATTGTGTTGCAAATGTTATAAAAGCTTATTTGATGAAGAAGCAATTTTAAGTGATGTTCACGCTGGACTTGAAGGTGGTGTTTTTGCAGGCAAAAACCCAGACCTTGATATTTGTGTTATTGCACCAAACATTTATGATGCACACTCACCTAAAGAAAGAGTAAGTAAAAAATCAATAGAAAAAACTTATAAGTGGCTTGAAGAAATTATTAAAAACTTTTAAAAGTTAACCACATTTTACATTTTATTTTTGTGGATTACTTAAAACAAATCAACAAATTAAAATAAAATTTGAGTTAAGTGTTTTAAGATAAGATAAAAAATGTGTTACTAAAATTTTAAAATAAAAAAGGTAAAAAAAAAGAAAGGTGTTATAAAACATACCTTTCCTTTTTTTTTATTCATTTTAAAAAATATTATCTAGCAACGATATACATAATAATATCAACTGCTACGCAGACAAAACCTGCAACAATCATAAGCAAGCCTGTAATTTTAAAGCCTGTATACATTCTGTCATTTTCGTCAATTTCATTTTGTTGTCTTGCAACTCTTGTAATTCTTTTTGCAAGCACACAAGTTGCAATACCACATGCCAAAAGGATAAGACCAATAATAATAAGTGGATTATTTAAAAATTGAACTAATGAAACACCTAATAAATTTACCATAATATACCTATGACCTCACTATAACTAGATTATATCAAACCTAGTAAAATTTTTCAATACAATTTTTTTGTATGCATTTTACAAACTTATTATATCATATCAAGTTCGTAGTCTTCAATAAATTTATAAAAATCTTCTTGCGAAACATCAAAATAAGCACAAACATCTCTAAGCTTTATATCTTTGTATGCTTTTGCATTTTTTAAAACATAATAAACAGAAAGTGCACTTACATCAAAAACTTTTGGTAGCATTGCAATATTTTTGTTTCTTAACATCAAATTAAGTTCAATATGCAAAGCATGTGTTTTTGTTAAAAAATACTCAATAGCGTTCATGCCTGCTTGAAAAATACCCTCTTGTGTAAGTTTTAAGTTGTCTTTTGTTTCAGGAAAAACTACTCTTGTATAAACATCATCTCTTACAATACCAACAATGTCAACGCTGTCAAGGTATCCCCTTGCCATAACAAGACGCTCTTTTGTTTTTGTTTTTGTATAATCATTTAATAAAACATAATCAAAATAGTTAATTAAATGTTTGTTTTCAATAGTTGCAAGTTTAACAAGCAACATTTTTATTGCATTTGTTTCAGGAAGTGAAGCAATAAAATAAAACATATCTTTGTTTTGTAAAAAAGCTTCAAGCAACTCTTCTTTACCCAAAAGCATAAACTCTTTTATTTTATTTTGAACTTTTAAATATTCTTTTACAGGAAGAGAAAAAACATATTCAACTTTTTCGTCGCGCTTTTCACTGCACAATAGTATGTAATAATCATAAACATAACTTTTTATTGGATTTAATGCTTTTAAATCAATAAGTTTTTTTCTTGCTGTTTCATAATCTTTTGAATTAATACAGGTTAAACAATACAAAAATTCAAATTCAGGTTCATATTTTGCTTTTGATAAAAAGTTTTGCATATAAATTTTTGCTTTTTCTACAAGCCCAGTTTGAGCAAAGGTTAAACCAATTTTAAAATAATCTTCATCTTTTGATATTTTGTAGTTAAGTAACTCATCTTTTATCTTATCAAAATTTTCTTTATCTTCTTCACAGTAATAAATTAAAAGTAAGTTGCACAAATCAAGCAAAGTGTTTTGCCCGTGCTCTTTTATAAGTTCTGTGCCCTTTTTTGTATCGTTTAAGAAGAAATATGCAAGTGAAAGTTCTGCTCTAGTTTTTGGGTCAGAAAAATCACCATACTTTTCATAAATTTCAACAGCCTTTTCAAATTTGCATCTTGACATATAGTCTTCTGCTTGAGCCAACTTTTGTTTTGTGGCAACACTTTGACCACCAACTACCTTAAAACCTTTATGATTTACTTTATTTAAAATCTCTAATCTTAGTTTTGCTCTTTCAGCAACTTCAGAGTTTGGTAAATAGTTTATTGATTGATTAAAATAAAATCTTGCAGTTTGGTCATCATCTGCTTTCATAAAGTTTTCACCCAACCACAAGTAAGCAACTTGAGAGGTGTATTCATATTTAAGTGAAGAATAAAAATAATAGTTTGCCATATCTAAGTTATTTACAAATGAATAGGCTTGACCAAGAGCAATTTTGTAACTAACATCAATTAAATGATGAAGTTTGCTATTTTCAACAGCTTTTACTGCTTTGTGAAAATACTTTATTGCTTGCAAAAAATCTTTATCAAGCATACAAGCATTTGCTTTGGTCATATAATATCTATCATCTCTTTTTATATTTATTACTTTATCTTTTTCTTTTTCCATATACTTTAAACTTATTCTCTTTTTAAACAAAAAAATACACTTTTTGTTTTTTTATTTTATTTTTTTAAATATTATAACAAAATAAACAAATTTCTCAAATATATTTTAGATTAACTTTATTTTATAAAAGGTATTTTGTGCAACAGTTTAAACAATCTTAGACAATAAAAAACAAAATTTTATACAACAAATAAAAAAACTTGAGCAAAAATTAAATTTTACTCAAGTTTTGTTTTTTACTTATAAATTATT
Source organism: Clostridia bacterium (assembly GCA_045637945.1). Classification (GTDB taxonomy): domain Bacteria; phylum Bacillota; class Clostridia; order Christensenellales; family UBA1242; genus UBA7862. The sequence goes on along the minus strand of JAZUAI010000049.1, from coordinate 19,929 downwards.
GAATATAAACATATCTTCTGCATTGTTCACACTCAAGATATCCTTGTGCTTTTAATTTGTTCATAACTGCAGCAGATAATTCCATACTGCAACCACCACAAGAATTTTGATTTAATGGCACAAACACAGGAAAGATTTTGTCTTGTCTTAAATGTTTATATTTTGCAAGCAAGTTAGCATCAATTGACTTTTCCATAGCAAGCATTTGCTTTTTAATTTCTTCATATTGAGGTTTTAAACTTGCTTCAAGATTTTCGCATTTTGTTTTGCTTTCTTTATATTTTTGTTTTGCAACAACAATATTGTTTCTGCAAGTATCAAAATTTTTAATAATTGCTGCAACATTATCAGCTTGTGCTGACAAACTTCTTTCTAATGAACCTAAAAATTGAACAAGTTGATTTGCTTTTTCAATGTTTTCGTTTATTTGTTGTTCAGTTAAAGATTCAACATCTTGTTTTGTTAAAGCATTTAAATTGTTGATTGCTTTTTCATATTCAGCTTTTGAAGATTCATATTCACTTATTGCTGTTTTTGCTTTTGCTTCAAGTTCTAACAATTTATTTTGTGAGTCTTTTACAAGAATCATTGCTTTGTTTAAAGTTTGCTTTGCTGGGTCTTTTTCTACTTGTCTTTTAATAGCAAGCAATTTTGCATCAAGTGATTGATACTGTAATATATTTTGTAACATAATAAGGGTTTACTCTCCTTTATTTATTTTGGCCATTTGTGTAAATTTTTTAATAAGTTGTTTTATTTGCTCTGACTTATTACCTTTTTCAAAAATTTCTTGCAACTTAGACAACTCATAATCTACATATTTTATAAAATGTTCATTGTTTTGTGTTAAGTTTGTTTTTCCAAAAATAATTTGGTCATCAGTTAAAACAACTTTTTTATTTGATTTTTTTGCTTTAATAACATTGTAAAACAATTTGCCTTCACTTGTTATTGTATCAAACTCAATCAAATAGTTATTGTCTTGCAAAAATTTTCTTAATTCAACAACGTTGCGTTGAGGTTGCAAAACAAAGTTGGAATATTTATTATAAGGCAAATTAGATAAAATTTTTATAATTTCGTTGCCACCCATACCAGCTATAATAATTTGCTCAATGTTTTTATCGCTAAAAGCATTTTCATTTAAAATGCAATTTTTTGGTTGCAAAGCTTCTAAGCCATCACCTACTAAAAACTTGGTTTTGTTAAAATAACTTTTGTTTTTATAACCATCAATTGCTTTTTGCAAACATTTTGCACTTATATCAGTTAGATATGCGTTTTGTATTTTATTTTGTTCAAATAAAAGTTTTGTTATATAACCGTGGTCGGCACCAATCTCGGCAACAACACTTTTATCAACAAAACTACAAATTGTTTGTATTCTTTGTGAATTAGTCACAGAAACCTTGCAATTTCTTGCATCTGTTTGGGTGCCTTAATTTTTTCAAAGCCTTTGCTTCAATTTGTCTAATACGCTCACGGGTAACATCAAATTCTCTACCAACTTCTTCCAAAGTTCTTGGATGTGAGTCATCAAGACCATATCTAAGTCTTATAACTTTTTGTTCTCTTGGTGTTAAGGTATCAATTGCAGCAAGAAGTTGTTCTTTTAAAATAAGTTGAGCTGCTGTTTCAACTGGAGATTTAATTGTTTCGTCTTCAACAAAGTCACCAATTTTGCTATCTTCTTCTTCTCCAACTGGGTTTTCAAGTGAAACAGGGTCTTGAGCAATTTTTTGAATTTCACAAACTCTTTGTTCACTAATACCCATTTTTTCAGCAATTTCTTGTGCTGTTGGGTCTCTGCCTAATGTTTGAAGTAATTGACGAGAAACACGAATAAGTTTGTTAATTGTTTCTACCATATGAACAGGAATTCTTATTGTTCTTGCTTGGTCAGCAATAGCACGTGTGATTGATTGTCTAATCCACCATGTTGCATAAGTTGAAAATCTAAAGCCTTTTGTGTAGTCAAACTTTTCAACAGCTTTTAAAAGACCTAAGTTTCCTTCTTGGATTAAATCCAAAAATTGCATACTTGTTCTGCCAACATATTTTTTTGCAATACTAACAACAAGCCTTAAGTTTGCTTCAGAAAGTTTTTTTCTTGCATATTCATCGCCATCAGCCATGCGTTTTGCATATTCAACTTCTTCATCGCTTGTTAAAAGTGGAACTTTGCCAATATCTTTTAAATACATTTTAACAGGGTCGTCAACTTGAACTTGGCTGGCAATTTTGCTAATATCCTCAAGTTCTTCAAGATTGTCTGCTTGCATATTAACTTTGATATTGTTTTGTGTAAAATACTCAACAACTTCACTTATATCTTGAGCAGAGGCATCATACTTAAGTAAGCGTAAAATAATTTCTTCTTCATTTAAACAGCCCTTTGCTTTTGCAATTTCTATAAGTTTTGTAATTTCAGGTTGAAACTTTTCGTTATACATATATTTATTTTTTCTCCGTTTTTGTTTTTATCTCTTTTGTTATTCTTTGAAGTTCAATAAGAATTTCTCGTCTTTTATCTAAATCTTTTTCTGTTTTAGATAATTGTATTAACTCTTCTTGCCTTTTGTTTAAGTTTATTGAAACAAGTTTTGATAAGCATTGTTCAAAATAAACATCTTTATTTTCGTTAAAAGCTGAAAAATCATAATCAATAATTTCTTTAATATCTGGGTTGTTATCAACATCATAAATATCAAACAAACTACTTATTGTATATGGCTTATTTTCAATTTCACTTTTAACTGCAAAATTATAAAGGTTTTGATAGTTTGAGTTTTTAAATTTTAAATTAAGTTTTAGTGCTTTTATAGCATATTCTTGTTTATGAACTATGCTTGCTAAAACAAATTTAACTGCTTTAACGTGACCATCTTGTCTAACCACCATACCGGTTTCAGTTGCAATTTCTTTTGCTATAGCCTCTTGTTGAGGTTTATTGTTTGAAAACAAATCTCTTCGCAACACATCAATTGAAATATTTACCTTTTTTGATAAAAACTTTAAGTAAATTTCCTTTTGAGAATTGCTTGATAAGTTTGAAATAATTTCCAAAGCATTTGCAATGTATTTGTTTTTTTGAAAACTATCTTGCAAATTGAACCTGCCTGCCAAACTTGTTAACTTGTATTCAATTGCGTCTTCAGCATCTAACAAACACTGTTTTAAATTTTCTGCCCCATAAGTTTTTAAATATTCATCTGGATCAAGGTTATCTTTAAGTTTTACAACTTTAACTTCTAACCCTTGCTCATCTAAAACATCAATTGCTTTGTAAGTTGCACTTTGACCAGCACTATCACCGTCAAGGCAAAGAATAATTTTATCGGTATATTTTTTTAACTCTCTTGCGTGAAAGGCTGTTATGGCTGTGCCCATACAAGCAACGGTATTTTTAAAACCTGCTTTGAACATTGCAATAACATCAATTGTGCCCTCACAAATAATTATGTATTCAATATTTTGTTCTTTTTTAAGTTGCTTAATACTTTGTATGTTATAAATTGTTCGGCTTTTATCAAACAAAATATTTTGAGTTGAATTTTTATATTTTGCAAATTTTGCATCTTTTTCTAAAGTTCTTGCAGTAAAACCAATGCAATCGCCATGAGCGTTTAAAATTGGAAAAATAAGTCTAGTTGCAAAGCTATCATAATCTCTGCCACTTTCAGAGGTATCAATAAGCCCTGCAGTTTTCATAACTTCTTTTGAAACATTGTTTTTTTGCAAGTATGTTATTAAGCCTGTCCAATCTGGGCTAAAGCCAATGTTGAAGTATTTTACTATGTCTTGATTTAAATTTCTGTTACTAAGATAAAGTCTTGCTGCATCAGCAACCGGCAAATTTAGGCATTCTTTATAATAATTCATTGCCAAGTTGCAGGCATTAAAGCAATCACTTTTAAGTTTCATTTGTTTTAAGTCTTGGCTGTTTGTTTCGCTTTCTGGCATTTTAAGACCAACGCTATCAGCAAGATATTTAACAGCTTCAATAAAACTTAAGTTTTCATATTTTTCAATAAACTTAATTACATCACCACTTTCACCACAACCATAGCAGTGATAAAATTGTTCAATTTCGTTTACTGCAAATGAAGGTGTTTTTTCGTGATGAAAAGGACAACAAGCCCAATAGGTTTTGCCCTTTTTTTGCAATGTAATAAAGCGTGAAATTGTTGAAACTATATCACACTTCTGTTTAAGTTCTTCAATAAATCGTGTAAAATTTTCTCTAACTTGCAAACTAATCAATTTCTCCAAATAATTTGTAAAAACATCTTTTTTATTTTAAAAAATGGGGTGAAAAAAAAAGATGTTAATAAAAATAATCAACTAACCTTAATATACTACGTTAATTGATTATTTCCTTTTTTTTTATAAAAAATTTTTTAAGCCTCTAAAGAAGCAGCATTTACTGTTGCCATTTGAGAGGTATATTGTTGCATATCTGCTTGAACTTTTGTCATAATTTCAACAATTTGGCTACCGTTTGCAGGTGCACCATCAACAAAATAATTTGCTTGTGGTTGTTGTGAAAGAATATCTAAACGGAAACCTACAACGTCGCTAGGTTCAACACTAAGTTTTTCTACATTTTTTGCTGTAATTGCTTCAACACAATCTTGACCATCTTGATTTACATATTCATAAGCACTTGAAGCTTTTAAAATTTCACCAGCAATTGATTGGCTTCTTAAGTATGCGCTTTTAATACCTGTTTCAAAACCTTGTTCACCGTGATTTTCAATACCAGCAACAACCTTTGTTTGGCCATTTGGATAATATGAAAGTTGACTGTATGAAACAGTAAATTTATCAGGTTCTGCCCCTTGTTCAAGTGCAAATCTGTAAAAATCGCTTGAAACATCTGGCTTTAGTGTGTTCATAGAACCCACAATTGATGTTACAGCGCCCCTTTCATCATACTTATAAACCATTGCCATTGATAAGTTTTGTGTATAAATTTCGGTAATATCTTCGCCTATGTAAATTTTAAAAGGAAGCTCACCATTGGCTTCTCTTAAAGCATTTTGCCTTATTTCTTCAAAAGCTGAAGATAGTTTGCCGCTTAAATGCTCTTTGCTTCTAAAAAAACTAGCAAAGTTTTTATTTCCATAAGTAAGTTCTGAAAAATCGTTAAAGTCTTTTTGTCTATCCATATTTTATCCTTTTTAAAATAAAAGTTTTTGTTAACCATCTCTAAGGTGTTTATATAATAATAACATATAATTATATATAATATATATCTTATTAAATTAAAGTGTTAGGTTTATCGTTAAACAAGAAACTAAAACATATAATTATTCTGTAAATTCTGGCATTTGAGAAATTTTTGTACAAGTTTCAAGTGCACTTTGGGCAACACTTGATTCAAAAGCAAAGTGTGCTCTAATAAGCTCTAAACTTGTTTGACCCATTGAATCTACAAACTCATATGTTTTTTGTGCACCAAAAGTATTTTCCCACAAACCTTTGTCTGAGCCTTGTGGTTGTGCGAAAGATGAAAACATATAGCCACCCTTTATGGCATTTTCTTCTTGATTTAAAAAGCCAATTATACAGTTTTGGCCTTGTTCCATTTCAATAACCAAACTATCTGGTTTTTGCATTTCTGCTTTTTCTTCTGCATATAAAGAAGAAACAGTTACAGCATCTTCAAGAGTATTTGGTGCAATTGCTTTTTTTAAGTGATTTGTAACACCATAAGTATATGTTCCTCTTACAAGAGAGCCATCTTCAGTTCTTGTTACACCGTTATAAACTTTTGCTACAGAGCCATCTCCTACCAAGTGAACAAAAACAGATTTTTCATTACCCAAAAGATATACTGTTGGAACGTCGTTGTTAATAATATTTGGCATAGCTATTACCTCTTTTATATTTATTATTAATATAATATTAATTTCAAGCAAATACTAACACACGACACTACAAAAGTCAATATTCAAAATTTTTAGTTTTTGGTATGTTTGCATTTTTTAAAAAAGTTAAATGAAAAGGTAAAAAATAAAAACCTAACAATATTTGCTAGGTTTTTAAAATACTTTAGTTATTAAATTATAACAAATTAAAATTTTGTATTTTTTTGTTATTATAAAAATTTTTGTTTTTTTGTTAACTTTTACCAAAACAATTTTGAACTAAAAATTAAGTTATTATTCAATAGACAAAATGTAGTAATAAACTGGTTGACCACCACAAACTGCATTGAATTCACATTGAGGATATTTCTTTTGCAAACTTTCTTGAAGTTTAATTGCATCTTCTTCAGTAACTTCTTGGCCATAGAAAAGAGTTACATTAACTGTATCTTCATCAATAAGTTTTGCAACTAAACCATCAACTGTTTCAGGAATTTCTTTGCCTTTTGCCAAAATTGAACTATTGTCAAGACCAATAATTTCGCCAACACTAACATCAAAATCATCAATGTGAGTATCTCTTACAGCATAAGTTACATTACCTGTTTTTACGCTTTGCATTGAAGCTTTCATAGCTTCAGTGTTTTCTTCAACACTAACTTCTGGGTTGAAAGCAAGACAAGCTGAAATACCTTCTGGAACGCTTCTTGTTGGAATAACAACAACGTTTTTCTTAGTTAAAGCTTGTGCTTGTTCAGCAGCTAAAACAATGTTTTTGTTGTTTGGCAATACAAAAACTGTATCAGCATTAACTTTGTCAATTGCTTGTGCAATATCGTTTGCACTTGGGTTCATTGTTTGACCACCTTGAATAATGTAGTCAACAGTTAAATCTTTAAATAACAATGCAAAACCATCACCAGCTGAAACAGAAACCATACCCATTGGTTTTGAAGGTTCTTGTTTACTTTGAGCTTTTAAAAGTTCTCTGTTTTGCTCTAACATATTTTCAATTTTAACATTTGTAATTTCACCAAGTTCCAAAGCATAACCAAGTGCTCTGTTTGGTTCATTTGTATGAACGTGAACTTTAACAAGGCTTAAGTCACCAATACAGATAACTGAGTCGCCAATTTCGCAAAGTCTTTCTCTAAGTTTGTCAATATCACTTGCAGTTGTCTTTTTGTGCATATTAACAACCATATATTCTGTGCAGTAACCAAATTGAATTTCTGCCAAATCAACAAGGTTTGCATGGAATTCTTTATCTTTTTCATAAGCAGTTGATGCATCTAAGAATTCAAATGAAACTGAATCATCGTTCATAACAGCTCTATAGAAACCTGAGAAGATAATAAGAAGACCTCTACCACCAGCATCAACAACGCCAGCTTTTTTAAGAACAGGCAACATTTCTGGTGTTTGCATCAAAATTTCTTCACCCTTGTCTAAGATGTCTTTTAAGAAAACTTCAAAGTCAGAGTGTTTTTTGCATGAATTTTGTGCATGTTCAGCCATAACTCTTATAACTGTTAAGATTGTTCCTTCTTTTGGTTTTGTAACTGCTTTATATGCAACTTCTGCCCCAACCTTCATAGCTTTTGCAAAATCTTTTGTTTTAAGCTCAGTATTTTGAATAATAACTGAAGCCATACCTTTTAAGATTTGTGACAAAATAACACCTGAGTTACCTCTTGCGCCTCTTAAAGCACCTTTTGAAATTGCTTCGCCAAGAGAATCAAAGTTGTTGTTTAAGCATTCATTTACTTCTTTTGTAGCAGATTTAAAAGTAAGATTCATGTTAGTTCCTGTGTCTCCATCTGGAACTGGGAAAACGTTTAATGAATCAACATATTTTCTATTTTCATCAAGCAAGTTAGCGGCTGCTAAAACCATCTTTCTAAACATTGCTCCGTTTATTGTTTTTTGCAAATTAATATTCCTCCAAATTGGTAAAAGTAATTAAAAGTTTATCTAACTACTTAAAGTTTTTATTTTAATGTTACTTTTGGTTAAGTGGTATTTTTTAACCAACTAGGTGTTTTTATAATCTCAAGCATTTACAACAAAAAATAAAACACCCTTAAAAGTAATGGGTTTTTAATTATATCTTCTTATAAAAAAAATTAAACCCTTACACCAATGACCTTAATATTAACTGCGTCAACAATCATACCGGTAAACTTTTCAACACTATACTTAACTGTGCTTTTAACACTTTCAGCAACAGCGTTGATTGAGACACCGTATTTAAGTATAACATTTAAATCAATTGTTATACGGTTGCCAACACTAGCAATTTTAACGCCTCTTGTAAGGGATTTGCTTTTAAATAATTCATTAAAACTATCTTTTGCATTTCTTGCAACAAGGTCAACAACACCATAGCACTCTAAGGCATTATAACCTGCCACAACTGCTATTGCGTTATTATCTATTGTAATATCACCAAATGCATTTGAAGTTTTAACTGACATAAATTTCCTCTTAATAGTAGTTTTTTAAAAGTATAGACTTTTCTCACACTACGCACATATAATACTACATTTAATTTTAATAATCAAGCAATATTTTAAAAATTTTTAGTTTATATATATTATATATATAATGCTGAAAAAAAATAAAAACCTGCCTGTTTAAACTTAATGGCAAGGTTTTTGTTTTATTAAAAATATTTTAGTTTTATTAAAAGTGTATTATTTTTTAAAATTCAACATTTAGTTTAATTTTATGTAGTGCTTTTTAAGGCAAGCTTTAAATAAAAAAGATAGGTATTTTGGAACTTTAAAACAAATAATTTTCATATTTTTACCCCCTTACAACAAAATTTCAACTTTGTTTATTGTATGATTTCTTTAGGGGTTTAGGTTAAAAAAAGACTTAAAGATTTAATACAGCCCTTAGGTCTTTTTAATTTTACTTAATTTTAAGCTTTCACTTTCTTTGTTTTTGTTGCTGGTTTTTTAGCCACCTTTGCTTTTTCTTTAGTTGATTTAGCAGGCTTTTCTTCTTTTATAACTTCAGCATTTTTAAGACTTTCAACAGCTTTGGTTAAGTCTGGTGCGTTATATAAATATGATCCAACCACAACGCTATCAACTTTCTTTTCTTTTAAAAATTCAATAGTCTTATCGTTAACCCCACCATCAACTTCAACAACAACTTCCATTTTTTGCTTTTTCAAAAATTTGTTGATTGTATCAAGCCTTACAAGAGTTTCAGGCATAAATTCTTGTCCACTTTTACCAGGAACAACACTCATAACAAGCAACATATCGCAAAAGTAGATATATGGCAAAATTTCTAAAACAGAGGTTGAAGGTTTAAAACTAAGACCTGCAAAAGCGCCTTTGCTTTTAATTTTTTGAAGAAGACTAACAATCTTCTTTTTGTTTTTTATTGCCTCATAGTGAATTGTTATTATATCTGCCCCAGCTTTTACATACTTGCTTATTTTAAAACCAGGGTTTTTAACCATAAGGTGAACATCAAGTTTTTTATCTGTTAATGCTTTAATTTGTTTAACTTTTTTAACGCCAAAAGTTTTTGCTTTAACAAACTTGCCGTCCATAACATCACAGTGAATATAATCAACATCTGTTTGATTAAGTTTTAAAATATAATCGTTTAATTCACTTAACTTTGGTGGATTGGTTGAAGCTGAAATTTGAATAGACATTTGTGTGTTTTCTCCCTATTTCTTTGTTTTTACCTTGTAAACTTTAAGTTTACCTATTTTAATTTTACTCTTTTTAGAGAGTAACACAAAACAAAATAAACAATTTTGTTATTTTTGGTTAGTTTGTTTTGTTTAAATATCTTCTTCTAAGTTGACCACATGCGCCATCAATATCGTTGCCTAAACTGCGCCTTGTTGTAACATTTATGCCTTTAGCAAGCAATACATCTGCAAAGGCTTTTTGGGTATCATGTGAGCATCTTTTTAAGTTATTTTCCTTTACTTCGTTTAAGTTAATAAGGTTTATAATACAGTTCATACCTTTAACAAGAGCTGCAAGTTCGTTTGCATGTTTAATAGAGCAATTTACATTGTCAATTAAAATGTATTCAAACAATATTCTTCTATTGGTTTTTTCAAAGTAATATTTGCAAGCAGACATAAGTTCTTTTATTGTATAGGCTTTTGAAATAGGCATAACTTCGTGCCTTACTTCGTCATTGCTTGCGTGCAAAGATAAGCACATATTTATTTTATAACCACTGTCTGCAAGTTTAATTATATTTGGAACTAATCCACAAGTGCTTATTGATATGTTGCGTTCTGAGTAATAAAGACCTAGTTTGTGTGTTGCTAGATTAAAAAACTTTAACACATTATCATAGTTATCAAGTGGTTCGCCACTGCCCATTAAAACAATGTTTGTTACTTTGCGTTCTTTAATACTTCCCTCTAGGTATTTATTGGCAACAATAACTTGCCCCATAATTTCACCTGCTTGAAGGTTTCTTACCAACCCATCTAAGCCAGAAGCACAAAACTTGCAACCCATACGACAACCAACTTGGCTAGAAACACACAAAGTGTAACCAAACTTATAGCACATTAAAACGCCTTCAATTAAGTTGCCATCTGCTAACTTATACAAAAACTTTTGGGTGCCATCACTTGACTTTTGAACCTTTACAATTTCTATTGTATTGTCTTCATAACTTTCAAGCAAAGTTTGTTTTAACTCTTTTGGAATATTTGATATTTCTTCAAGTTTTTTACCATTGTGAAGATCGTGATAAATTTGGTCTGCCCTATATTTTGGTTGTGATAAATCACTTAAAACTTGCTTTAACTCATCGTGCGATAAACTTAAAATACTTTCTTTCATTTGTTTTAAAAATTTTCCTTTTTTTAAGGTTTGTTTACTTTAACTTGTTTGGGTTTTATTAAAAAAACTAAACTCTTATTTTGTTAGATTTTTTTATAAAACCTTTAACCATTTTAGTTTTTTAGTTAGGCCTAAAATTGCCCTTTAATTAAAGATTTTGCCTATTTCAATAGACTTGCCGTTTAAATAAACTTTTGAAGGCATAGCCTTGCTATTTGGGGCTTGAATAACATCAAGCAAAACAAAACCATCACCACATCTTACAATCAAGCCTTTTTTTGCGTTAGCTACGGCAACTTCGCCTATTTTATAGTCGCTTGCATTTAAGTTTTGGTTAGTAATAGGTTTTGCTTTAAACACTTTTAATTTTTCGTTTGCGTCTACATTTAAGTCAACATAACAAATTGGCCATGGGTTTAAGCCGTTGCACAAGTTTTGAATTTCTTGAGCTGTTTTATTAAAATCAATTTTACCCATTTCTTTACTAAGCATTGGATAATAACTTGATTTGCTTTCATCTTGTTTTGTGTAAGTTTGGGTATTGTTTTCAACTTGCTCTAAAGCTTTTAACAAAAGATCGCCACCAAGTTCAGCAAGACGCAAAGTAAGTTCGCCTGCTGTTTCATCTGGTAAGATATCAAGAGTTTGAGTTAACATAACATCCCCTGTATCAAGGCCAATATCTGTTTGCATAATGCTTACGCCTGTTGTTTTTTCACCTTTTATAATAACCCAGTTGATTGGACAACTTCCCCTATACTCAGGCAAAAGTGAAGTGTGAACATTGACTACGCCTTTTGGTGCAAGGTCTAAAATATTTTGTCTTAAAATTTGACCAAAAGATGCTGTTATTAACACATCAGGGTTAAAGGCTTTTATATCATCGTAACCTTCCTTGCTAATACTTTTGTATTGCAATACAGGAATATTGTTATCAAGTGCAAATTGTTTTACAGGAGAAAATTTTATTTTGTGACCCCTGCCACTTTCTTTATCTAAGTTAGTAACAACACAAACAACTTGGTGTTTGCTATCAAACAACTTTTTTAATACTATTTGTGAAAACTCTGGTGTTCCTAAAAAAGCAATTTTCATATTAAGTAGTTTTTCTCCTTTTTTTTATTTGCAACTTACTATAAAACTTAAAATTTTTTTTATTTTTGTTTATCTTTTAAGTTTAAAATTTCTACTAGGTTTTAAATACAAAAAAGTCTTTTGCTTAGTTTAAAATAAGCAAAGACATTTTTGTTTTGTTATTTATTCTTTTTAACATGGTCTACATACAAAATACCATCTAAGTGGTCTGTTTCGTGGCAAATTGCTCTTGCCATAAAGTCAACTGCTGTTAAGGTCATTGGGTTGCCAAATCTATCATAAAACTCAACAGTAACTTTGTTTGGTCTTGTTACATTGCATTGTTTGCCAGGAATACTTAAGCAACCTTCTGGGCCAGTTTGTGTTCCACTAACCTTTACAATTTTTGGGTTGATTGCTTCAAAATAAGTGTTGTTAACCATAATAACAAATATGCGTTTTAAAACAGCAACTTGTGGTGCTGCAAGACCAACGCCTGTTGATTTGATTAAAGTTTCTTTCATATCATCAAGCAAATCCCAAAGAGATTCATCAAATCTTGTAACCACTTTTGAAACTTTTCTTAAAATTTCGTTTTCTTCAGTAATAATTTTTCTAAGTGCCATAGTTTTTAAATTTTCCTTTTTTTAAAACAAAATGTTTTTTACTTCCTCCCCATATAAGTTCAAAAAAGTTTAACTTAAGTTTTGAGGGTCGTTTTCAATAAACACAGAAACATTGCGTGCTTTTAGTTTATCACATATTTCATATATTTTGCCAACAATTTCTGGTTCATTTTTCTTGTATATACGCATTAAAATTTGGTATCTATAATTTTTTTGCAATCTGCGTTTTGGACATTTCATAGCGCTAAGGTATACAAAGTCGCTCGAATACTCTTGTTTTAAGGCTTTGATTTCAGTGTAAATTTTTTCTAGGTTTGCCATAACTTTGCTTTCATCTTCACCAAAAACAAGTATACGCATAATGCTTACAAATGGTGGAAAGTGTGTTACTTCCCTTAAGTTTATTTCCTTTTTAAAGAAAGCTGTATAGTCATAGTTGCTGGCGCATCTATACACAAAGTGTTTTGGACAATATGTTTGCAAAACAACTTTGCCTTCGCTTTCGCTTCTGCCTGCTCTGCCAGAAACTTGAGTAATAAGTTGATAAGTGCGTTCTATTGCTTTATAGTCGCTAAAATGCAAACTCATATCAGCGTCAACTATACCAACTAAAGTTACATTGTTAAAATCGTGCCCTTTGGCAATCATTTGTGTTCCTACTAAAATTGCTGGGCTTGTATGGTTAAACTCTTCTAAAATATCAATATAAGAATTTTTGTTTTGGGTTGAATCGTTATCCAACCTAAAAATTGGAACATTGAAAAGTTTTTTAAGTTCATCAACCACTCTTTGAGTGCCCACAGCACCAAACCTTATTGAAGCGCTTTTGCACTTTGGACAAACCTTTAAGGTTTTATATCTGCGATTGCAATAGTGGCATTTTAACATATCATCTTCTTTGTGATAAACAAGTGATACATCACAGTCTTCACACTTTGGAACATATCCACACTCTTTACACATCAAGAAAGATGAAAAGCCCCTACGATTTATAAAAATCATTGCTTGCTTATTTTCTTTGATTACATTTTCAAGTTCGTTTAAAAATCTGTAAGAAAATATACCTGTGTTGCCAGAGTGAATTTCTTGCAACATATCAACTATTTCAATATTAGGCAAATCTTTTTGGTTTGCTCTGGAAGTAAGTTGAACTAACCTATACTCACCTTTTTTTGCAAGTTGATAACTTTCAACACTAGGGGTTGCGCTACCTAGTATTAACGGACAGTTATTTAAATAAGCCAAATATCTTGCAACTTCGTGTGTGTGAAACCTTGGGTTGCTTTCGCTATAATAACTGCTGTCGTGCTCTTCATCAACAACAATAAGACCAACATTTTCAAGAGGGGCAAAAATACAAGACCTTGCACCAATGGCAATTTTTGCTTTGCCTTGTTTTAACCTGTTCCACTCATCAAATCTTTCGCCTTGTGAAAGTGAACTGTGCAATATTGCAACAGTATCACCAAAAGAGTTTTTAAATCTTGCAAACATTTGAGGTGTAAGCGAAATTTCTGGAACAAGCATTATTGCCGTTTTGCCTTTTTCTAAAGCCTTTTTAATACAGTTTATATAAACTTCGGTTTTACCACTACCCGTTACACCGTGCAACAAAAAGGTTTGGTAATTGCTTTTTGAAATACTATCAACAGCACTTTGTTGTTGAGCATTTAACACAATTTGTTTTTTAGCAACACTAAACTTGTTTTGTGGCGCACGATTTTCTTGCACACTTTCTACTTTTGCTAAACCTTTTTCAATTAAACCTTTAACTGCACTTGCGCCAAACTTTTGAGCTAAAACAGAGTGTTTTTCACTGCCTACTTCTTTTAGATATAAAAAAGCTTCAACTTGTTTTTTTGCACCTTTAGACAAACTATCACAATTGTCTGCGTTTAGGTAAACCATTTGAACAAGTTTTGCATTTACTTTGCCATTTCTAATAACAGGTGGCAAAAAAAGTCTTATTGTGTCAGCAAGACGCAAATAAAACTTTTGCTTCATAAAAAAACACAACCTTACCATATTTTCTGATAGTAAAGGTTGTGCATCTTTTTTTGAAATAATATCTTTTAATTTTGATAAGTCATAGCTTGAAGTATCTTTGATATCTATTACAAATCCATCAACCTTTCTTGAACCAAACGGAACGTCAACTCTATCTCCAATTACAACATTTAGGCTTTTTGGAATATTGTAATCAAAAACCTTGTCAACATTGCTGGATAAAACATCAACTATAACCGAAGCAATCATTAACTTAAACTTATCCTCATTTTTTTTAGTTTTAATTAGTTGTTTTCTTCATCTTTGCTTGAAACAATTTTGCCAGAATAAACTTCTCTTGAAGCAAGTGAAATAGCTTTTTCAGGAGAATTGTCAATAACTTCTGGAATATCTTTTTCAAGTTCTTTTGCTCTTTTAGCAACAAGATTTGTTAAAATATATTCGTTTCCTGCAATCTTTTTTAATTCTTCAATTGGTGGGTCAATCATCATAATACAAAAACTTCCTTTTGTTTTAATAAAATTCAAAATTGATTTTAACACAGCAAAATAATTTTTGCAAGAGTTTTAATTATTACTTTTTATATATTAATATAACTAGCTGTAAATTTTTGCAAAATAACCAACCAAAAATTTGTTTAAGAAAATAAAAAAAGACAACATTTTATCTTGTTGCCTTTTTGTTTTTTATTGTTTTATAAGAGCTTCAAACTCTTCTTCACTTATTACCTTAACACCCAAAGCATTTGCTTTTTGAAGTTTGCTACCAGCATCACTGCCTGCTAAAACTAAGTCAGTATTTTTTGAAACACTTGAAACAACTTCTCCACCCAAGTCTTCAATAATTTTGGTAGCATCAGCTCTTTTATAGTTTTGTAAAGTTCCGGTTAAAACAACCTTTTTGTTATAAAAGAAATTTTCTTCGTTAACTTGCTTTTTTTGTTGTGAAATTATGTTAACACCTAAAGACAACAACTGGTCAATAATCTCTAAGTTTTGTTGAGATTGAAAATAATTAAAAATGTTTTGGGCAATAATTTCGCCAACATCTTGAATTGCAATTAAATCTTCTAAGCTTGCTTGTTTTAAGTTTTGTAAATTACCAAACTTTTTAGCCAAATCTTTTGAGGTTTTTTCGCCAACACCATCAATGCCAAGAGCATCAATAAAGTTATTTAAATTAACATTTTTGCTGTTTTGTATGCTAGTTAACAAGTTGTTTATTTTTTTATCTTTAAACCCTTCAAGACCAACCAAATCTTCTTTTGTAAGTTTATATAAATCTGCAAAAGTTTTTGTGTTGCAGTTATCATAAAGGGTTTTAATAATTTTATCGCTAAGGCCATCAATGTTCATACAATTTCTTGTTGCAAAGTGACTTAACACACCAACAACTTTGTCTGGGCAATTTAAGTTTGTGCAAAAGATGTTTGGACCAACTTCAGTTACTATTTCACCACAGCAAGGGCAAACAGTAGGTTTTTCAATTGTTATTGAATCTTCCCTATCTTGTGCAAGACCTAAAATTTCTGGTATAACTTCGTTGCTGCGTCTAACAAAAACAAGGCTGTTTAATTTTACTTGTTTTCTTAAAATATCATCATAGTTGTTGAGTGTTGCTCTGCTTACTGTTGCACCTGCAAGTTCAATAGGTTCTATGTGCGCAATTGGGGTTATTTTGCCCGTTCTGCCTACATTCCACTCAACAGCCCTAAGGGTGCTTGTTAACTCTTGTGGCTCAAATTTAAAGGCTATTGCCCACTTTGGAAATTTGGCTGTAAAACCAAGTTCTTCCCTTTGTTTAATACTATCAAGTTTAATAACAAGCCCATCAATTAAAATATCAAGTTTTGCTTTAACTTTGTCTACTTTGCTAGCAACATTTTGTATTTGTTCAGCACTATTACAAACCTCAAAAAGCTTGCCTGTTAAAAATTTGTTTTGTTTTAAAAAGTTATTAACTTCAGTTTGTGAAGACAAAAGTTTTTCATCTTCAATTGAAATAATATCATAAAAAACTACATCTAAATTTCGCTTTGCTGTTACCTTTGGGTCTAAATTTCTTATAGCACCGGCAACTGCATTACGAGCATTTTTTAATTTTTCTTCAGCTGTTTTATTATATTTTTCTAGGTTAGGCAAAGTGATAATTCCCTCACCTGCGACCAAAAGTTCGCCTTTATAATCAATGCTTAAAGGCACCGACTTTATGGTTTTAACTTGTTCAGTCACATCTTCGCCAACAATACCGTTTCCACGAGTTGAGGCTTGAACCAACTGACCGTTTTTATATTTTGCTATAATACGCAAACCGTCAAATTTGTATTCAACAACAAACTTTGGGTTGTTAACAACTTTTTTAACATCATCAACAAATTTGTTAATGCCATCATTGTCGTTGCATTTGTTTAAACTATAAAGTTTTACTGGATGTGTAACTTTGTTAAAACCTTTTAAAATTTCGCCACCTACCCTTTGAGTTGGAGAGTTTGGCAAAATTATTCCGGTTTGATTTTCTAACAAAACAAGTTCGTCATACAAAACATCATAGTCATAGTCTGACACAATTGGTTTTTCTAAAACATAATAGTGATAGGCATATTCGTTTAATATTTTAACAAGTTCTTCTTGCCTTAAAGTTTTATCTTGTTCCACTATAATTATTCTCCTATCAAAGTAATTGGTGCGTATTCAACTGACAAGGTTTTAATGCCAACACCTTCAAAGTTGATGCTTACACACTTTGTAATATTTATGCCTTGATTGCTTGTAATTACACCGTTGCCAAATTTAGGGTGGCTTACTTTTAAGCCAACTGCATACTTATTTTCAAGGTTATCAGCATTTTGCTTTTGAGGTTGAGTAGATTTGTTAAGGCTAAAACTAACTCTACCACCCATACTTGCAAAGCTTGGAAAGTTGTTGTTTAAAGCATTTGTTTCAAATCTGCTCATAGTTGATTTTTCTTCAATAACTTCACACTCTTTTAAAAACCTTGAAGGCAACATATAGTCACGCTTGCCATAAACAAAACGAGATTTTGCATTTGATAAATAAAGCCTTTG
This sequence comes from Clostridia bacterium, assembly GCA_045637945.1. GTDB lineage: Bacteria > Bacillota > Clostridia > Christensenellales > UBA1242 > UBA7862. The sequence goes on along the minus strand of JAZUAI010000049.1, from coordinate 2,444 downwards.
TCTTGCACGAGTAACTGCAACAAACATAAGACGACGCTCTTCTTCCATGTCGTTTTGGGTTGAATATGTTCTAACAATTGGAAACATTTTTTCTTCAAGACCAACAACAAAAACAACTTTAAACTCTAGCCCCTTTACAGCGTGAACAGTTGCTAAGGTAACTGTGTTGTTTTTATCGTCATATTCATCAATATCACTAACCAAAGTTATTGATTGCAACCACTCACTAACTGTGCTTTTTGGGTTTGCTTTAAAGTATTCTTGTGCCATAACAAGAAAGTTGTCAATGTTAAGTAGCCTTGCCAAATCTTCTTCGCTATTAGTGTTATAAATACTTCTAAAATCAATAATTTTAACTAAAAACTCAACAAATTTATATGGCTCAAGTTTTTCATAGTTTTCATTAAGCTCAACAATAATATCTTTAAAAGGTTTAACTTTCTTTTCAATTTTATCATCAAGCAAATATTCATCTGAATTTAAAATTAAATTAAATGGGGTTGTGTTGTGAAATTCGCTTAACTCTAAAATAGAGTTTATTGTTGCTTCCCCAATTCCCCTTTTTGGGAAGTTGATAATACGAGTAAATGATGTTGAATCATATGGGTTTGTAAGCATTTTTAAGTATGAAATTAAGTTTTTAATTTCTACCCTTTCAAAGAATTTATTTCCACCATAAATTCTGTAAGGTATGTTGTAGTTTAAAAACTTTTCTTCAAATGGTGCTGACAAAGCGTTTAGTCGGGTTAAAACTGCAAAGTCGCTGTAAGTGTATCCCAAGTCGCTACTTACCAAATTTTTGATTTGACTGGCTATATGTTCGGCTTCTTCAAACTCATTATCGGCCTTGAAGTATTCAACTTTAATACCGGTTGTATTGTCAGTCCACAATTCTTTATCATTTCTTACTTGGTTGTTTTTTATAAGTTTGTTTGCAATGGTTAAAATATTTTTTGTGCTTCTATAATTTTGCTCTAACTTAAATTGTTTAAAGTCAGAAAAATCTTTTTTAAAGTCAAAAATATTTTGGATGTTTGCCCCTCTCCAAGAATAAATACATTGGTCTTCATCACCAACAACAAAAATGTTTTTGTGCTCACCAGCAAGCAATTTTGCTATTTGGTATTGAATATAGTTGGTATCTTGAAACTCATCAATGTGTATATATTCAAATTTATTTTGATATCTTTTTAAAATGTCCGGGAATTCAACAAAAAGCTCATAAGTTTTTGTAAGCAAATCATCAAAATCTAAAGCGTTGTTGTTTGCCAAGAAGCTTTGATAAGCTGAATAACCTTTTGTAATATCTTCAATATCACTTTCGGCTTGGTTAAGTTTTTGATAATCCCAAGGAGAAAGATTGTTGTTTTTTGCGTTTGAAATATGATAACTTAACTTTTGAACAAAACCATCTTTTTCAATTTTTAATTGTTGAGCAACAGTTTTTAGGGCTTTATCTCTTTCAGTATCAGTATAAATTGAAAAGTTGCTGTCAAAGTTAATTTGATGAGCAGGATTTTTTGCAGATTTCAAACTTGAAATATGCCTGCGCAAAATTTTAACGCACATACTATGAAAGGTAGATATCCAAATATTTTCGGCTTCACTTGTCATTTTGCAAAGACGCTCTTTCATTTCGTTTGCAGCTTTGTTTGTAAAAGTTATTGCCAAAATGTTTTGAGGGTCTACCCCCATTTCTTTTATTAAATAAGCAATACGGTAAGTAACAAGTCTTGTCTTGCCACTACCTGCGCCAGCAAGCACCATTACGGCACCATTTATTTGTTTTAATGCAGTTAACTGTGAACTGTTTAATAAGGTTAAATCTAAATCATTCATAACAAGAATTATAGCACAATTAAGCATCAATTTACAATAAAAAAGGTGGCAAAATTAAAAAGATTTTTAAGCTCCCAACAACCCAAATTAAATAAAAGAAGACAAACTGTGCTCTTTATAATATCTGTTGCGCATAAACTTGTATTTTTGAGTTAAGTTGTTTATATAAAATTGCTTTGCCTCACTATCAAGGTTGGTAAAAATTTGTTTGTCAATTAACAGTGAAATTGGGTTTAATGTGTTTTTGCTTTCAATAATTTCACACACTTTTTTATACAAAGTTTCATCATAACTAGGCTTGGTTGCTGTTGAAACTTTTTTTATATTTTCCACCTCTTTTTGTTTTGAAATATATTCTGCAAATGTGCATGCATTGTTTATAACATTGCCCTTAACTTTTGTATAATTGTTTTGCTTTAATCTTTCTTTTGCAAGGCGTGCAAGTGAATAAATATTTCCCTTAGTTTTGGTGGTATTTGACATAAAATTTTTCTCCCTTTTTAAAAACATAAAACATAGTTAAGTATAGTGTTTTAACCCCCTTTTACCAAAGAAAAATTTTAATTGTATTTGTCTATTTTTGTATATCTTTTAACTATTTTTGG
>JAZUAI010000048.1:0-58340 GCA_045637945.1 Clostridia bacterium | reverse complement strand
GGTAAGGCAGAGGTCTGCAAAACCTTCATCCCCAGTCCGAATCTGGGTGGTGCCTCCAAAATTTATTAAACCTAGCAGTCTTTGCCGTAGTGGTGGAATTGGTAGACACAAGGGACTTAAAATCCCTCGAGGGCAACTTCGTGCCGGTTCGAGTCCGGCCTTCGGCACCAATAATGATAATTTAAAAGAATCTGTAAAAGGGTTCTTTTTTTTATTTCTTTAATTTTTAAAATATAAAAAAGTTTTGTTTACCTATATATATAACCAATTTTTTACTTATCCTATGTTATATAGGGCAGTTTAACCAAAGTTTTTACTAGAGGTTGTTATTTCTTTGTGTATATGCTATAATTTAATCATAAAAAGATGGGGGTTAGAATTATGAAAAATCAATCTGAAACTCAAAATAAAACTGCAACTCAAAATATTGTTGAAGACTTTTTAGCATCTTCATCTTCAAAAGTTTTTTGTTACACAGTAAGAGATAAAGCTGGAAAAGATAATCCTGCAGAAGATAAAATTGTTTTTTCAACAAGTTTAACAATGCATAAAACTTTGCTTCTTGCTGAAGAATTAAGAAAATCTGAAGCTATGAAACAAGGTAAGCCTGATTATGAAATTGTTGCTCATAAAGGTCTTTCTGTTTTAACACATAGAAGTCACTATGCAAAGTATGGAGAAGAATATGCTTGTTCTATGTTGTATAAGCAAGGAGAACCTGGTTGTTTTGATGAGGTAGACCATTGTACTTTGATTTTAACAAATAAACCTGAAGAGCAAGTTGAAATGGTTGATGATGTTGTTGCTGGTCACTGTGCACATTATCATAAATCAACTACTAGGGGGTATGCTGATACTGAAGTTCCTTATCTTTCTGTAGAAGGTAGCTATAAAGATCAAGAATTAGATCCTCTTATGTTTTCAACCAGAGGCGCTGTTCTTAGGGCTGCAGCAACAATTAAGAATGGTTCTTTGTATGATTTTGTAATGTCTTCACCAATAACTGATTCTTGCATTGATATGACATCTTCAACATAAAATTAAATTAAGTCAAATAAAAAACACTTTATCACAAAAAAGGTAAAGTGTTTTATTTTTATTATTTGATAACTAAACTTAATGTGATATAATAACAGCATGAGATTAAGTTTAAATAAAATATCTGTTTCGTTTGGAGAAAACGAAGTTTTAAAAAACATAGATTTTGTTGTTAATGAAAAAGATAAAATTGCTTTAATTGGCAGAAATGGCTGTGGCAAAACAACTCTTTTAAAAGTTATTACCGGAGAGCAAGAAATTGATACAACAATTTTTAGTGATACAAACCAAATTGTAAAAACAGGAAAGTTTGAAATTGGCTATTTAAAACAAATTGCATTTGAAGATGAAAATGTTACTTTTGAAGATGAAATTTTAAAAGCATATGGTGAAATTTTGAGACTAAAATCCAAAATAGATAAATTAGAAAATGATATGCTTTTAGGCAACTATAATAAAAACTCTGAAAAATATGAAGATCTTTTAAACAAATTTGATCTTATCGGTGGTTATACATATCAAAAAGAATATAATACTGCTATTAAAAAATTTGGATTTTTAGAAAGCGATAAGAAAAAACCTTTAAAAGAGTTTTCAGGTGGGCAAAGAACAAAAATTGCCCTTATTAAATTGCTTTTATGTAAACCAGATTTATTAATATTAGACGAACCAACAAACCACTTAGATTTAACAAGTATTGAGTGGCTTGAAGAATATTTGCAAAATTATAACAAAGCTATAATAGTTGTATCTCACGATAGAGCATTTTTAGATAAATTTGTTAATGTTGTTTATGAAATTGAAAGAGGTAAAATAAAAAAATATTCTGGCAATTATTCTGCTTTTGCAAAATTAAAAGAATTAAACTATGAAAAAGATTTAAAAGATTATGAATCGCAAAAGAAAGAAAAAGAAAGATTGCAAGCGTTAGCAGATAGGTTTAGATATAAAGCAACAAAAGCCGCTATGGCTCAAAGCAAATTAAAGCAAATTGAAAAAATGGGTGATATTGAAAAACCAGAAAGTGCTGATACAAAAGTTTTTTCTGCGGATATTAAGCCAAAAGTTGAAAGTGGCAACGATGTTTTATTTGCACATGATATTGAAATTGGTTATGACAAAACACTAACAAGAATTTCATTTAAGATATTTAAAGGAGATAAAGTTGCTGTGGTTGGTGGCAATGGTTTGGGTAAATCAACTTTACTTAAAACTATTGTAGGCAAAATTCCATTGATTAGAGGGAAACTAAAATACGGAACAAATGTTCAAGTTGGATATTTTGACCAACAAACTGCAACTAATAATATTTCAAATGAAAGTGTTTTAGATCATTTTATAAACAAATTTCCTGAACTTGATACTGAAAGAGCAAGAACAATTTTAGGTTCGTTCTGTTTTACTAAAGATGATGTTTTTAAAAACTTAAGAGAATTATCTGGTGGTGAAATGGTTAGGCTTGAACTTTGTAAACTTCTTTATACAAAACCAAACTTTCTTGTTTTAGACGAACCAACAAACCATATGGATATAGCTGGAAAAGTTGCTCTTGAGAATATGCTTGAAAATTATGAAGGCACGATTATTTTTGTTTCTCATGATAGATATTTTGTAAATAAAATTGCAAAAGGTTTAATTGTTTTTGAAGAAGATACTAGCAGGTTTTTAAAAGATACAACTTACAGTGAGTATGAAAAAAATATTAAGCAAACAGAGATCTTTGCAAAAGATGAGCCTAAGAAAATTAAAGAACAAGTTTTAGAAGTTCAAGAAAATACAAAAAATAAAAATCAATATTTACTTGGCAAAGAAAAAGCAAAAGCTGAAGCAAAAAGAAAGAAGATTGACAGAAGAATTGCTGAACTTGAAAAAGAAATAAAAGAAATTTCTGCTAATTTTGAAAAACCAGAAATATTTACCGATTATGTAAAACTTATGGAATTTCAAAAACAAATTGAAGATAAAAATAAAGAAATTGAAAAACTAACAGAAGAGTGGTTTTTGCTAGAAACTTAATTTTAAAAATTAAAAATAAAACATATTATTAAAAAGGGATTTTATGGTCCTTTTTTAATTTGTTTTTATTTTATAAAAGAGTACAATATATATATTAAATATCAAATAAGGTAAGGTGTTTTTATGGAAATAATGGAACTTATTAAAGAAAGACATTCTGTAAGAAGATATAAAGAAGATAAAATTGAAGAAGAAAAAAGAGTTTTGTTAGATGAATATATAAAAAAATGTAACGAAGAAAGTGGCATGAATATTCAATCTTTTTATGATGAACCAAAAGCTTTTAAAAATTCTTTGCTTCATTATGGAAAATTTACAAATGCAAATAACTATATTGCTCTTATTGGCACAAGCCAAGAGCAAGCAGGTTATTATGGAGAAAAAATTGTTTTAAAGGCTCAAGAATTGGGCCTTAATACTTGTTGGGTTGTTTTAACTTATGATAAAAAACAAGTTAAATTTAATAAAAAAAATAAAGAAAAATTATTATGTGTAATTTCTGTTGGTTATGGTATGCATAATGGAAAGCCTCACAATTCTAAAAAACCAGAAGACGTTTTAGTTTTAAAAGGTGAAAAACCAGAATGGTTAGATAGAGCTGTTGAATCTTGTTTGCTTGCTCCAACAGCATTAAATCAGCAAAAATTTAAAATTATTTGTGACAATGGCAATGTTATAATTAAAAAAACATTGGGAGTTTATACAACAATTGATTTAGGTATTATTAAATGTCATTTCGATTTGGCAACCAACAAAACAACTTTATAAATTTTATAAAAATTTGTTAAAAATATGTAAACAAAACTTTACATATAAAAAATTGGAGAATATATGAAAAAGCAAAATAATGAAAGTTTAAAAGGCTTTTGTATAGGTATAGATCTTGGTGGAACCTTTATTAAAGGTGGTATTGTTGACTTGCAAGGTAATTTGCTTGTATCAAATCAAGTAGATACTCAGGCTAGTGATGGTCCTGAACAAGTTGTAAAAAACATAGCTAACTTAGTTGAAATGTTAATTAGAGATTTTAAACAAGATAAGTCTTTAATTGTTGGTATTGGTTTGGGTTCTCCTGGTATTATTGATAGTGAAAATGGCGTTGCAGTGTGTTCGCACAACTTGCATTTTAATAATTTTGAACTTGCGAAAAAGATAAAAGAAAAAACTGGATTTGAAGTTAAAATAACAAACGATGCGAACTTGGCTTTGCTTGGTGAAGTTTTGTTTGGTGGGGCAAAAGCAAGTAAAAACGCATTAATGGTTACTCTTGGAACGGGTGTTGGTGGTGGCGCTGTAGTTGATGGTAAATTATTGCAAGGCAATAAATCCGCAGGCGCTGAATTTGGCCACAGTGTTATATGTGTTGACGGTAATAAATGTTCTTGTGGTAGAAAGGGTTGTTTAGAAGCTTATGCTTCTGCAACAGCTTTAATTAAGCAAACAAAAGATGCTATGAACAATAACAAATCTTCAAAAATGTGGGAGATTAAAAATATTGAACTTGTTAATGGCAAAACAGCATTTGATTATGAAAAAACTGATGTTACAGCAAAGCAAGTTGTTGAAAATTACATAAAGTATTTAGCAACAGGTTTAACAAACTTTGCAAATGTTTTTAGACCAGAAGTTATTTTGATTGGTGGTGGAATATCAAATCAAGGAGAAAACTTAATTTGCAGACTTCAAAAAATAGTTGATGAACAAATTTTTGCAAGTCAAGAAACTCCAAAAGTAAAAATAAAACAGGCTAAACTTGGAACAAATGCTGGCGTTTTAGGGTCAATAGGTTTATTTTATAATTAACAAAATTGTTAAAGGATATAAAAAATGAAAGAAAAAATTATAGAAGTTAAAAATTTAAAAAAATACTTTAAAGAAGTAAAAGCAGTTGATGATATTTCTTTTGATGTAAAAAAAGGTGATTTGTTTGCTTTTTTAGGTTTAAATGGTGCTGGAAAGTCAACCACAATCAATATTATGTGTGACTTATTGCAAAAAGATAGTGGCGAAATTTTTATTGATGGTTATTCAGTTGATAAAGATATTGATAAAATTAAATCTGCTTTAGGTGTAGTTTTTCAACAATCAGTTTTAGATGAAAAACTTACTGTTTATGAAAATTTAATTTCAAGGGCCATGTTATATGGTTTAACAAAATCTCAATTTGAAGAAACCTTAAAGTTTTATGCTCAAAAACTTGATTTTGAAGATTTGTATAATAGACCTTTTGGTAAACTTAGTGGTGGTCAAAAAAGAAGAGTTGACATTGCAAGAGCTTTGCTTCATAATCCAAAAATTTTAATTTTAGATGAACCAACAACAGGGTTAGACCCTAAAACAAGAATTTTGGTTTGGAATTTAATAACAGAATTACGCAAATCAAAAAGTTTGACTGTATTTTTAACAACTCACTATATGGAAGAAGCGGGAGATGCTGATGATGTTGTTATTTTAGATGCAGGCAAAATTGTTGCACATGATACACCAAACAAATTAAAAAATAAATTTGCACATGATTTTGTAAAACTTTATGATTATGATAAATCACTTTTAAAACAACTTGAAGATAGTGAATATAGTTATACAATTGAAGGTGACTATATTGAAGTTAGGTTTGAAAATATTGAAGCAGCAAAACAGTTTGTTTTGAAATACGCAGACAAAATAAAAGACTTTGAAGTAATTAAAGGAAAGATGGATAATGTTTTCTTAAATGTTACTGGAAAAGTTTTAAAGGAGTATTAAGATGAAAAATAGCCAATTTAAGCAACTAAATTTTTTAGTTAACAGAAATATAAAATTGTATTTTAAAGACAAATTAACCTTCTTTTTGTCGCTTATAACACCTTTAATTTTGGTTGTTTTGTTTTTGACTTTTTTAAAGAGTGTTTATGAAGATTCTTTACTTAGTGTTTTGCCAGCAGGATTTACTTTAAGCGAAAATATTTTAAATGCTTTTACAGGAAGTTGGTTGTTTTCTTCAATTATGGCAGTTTCTTGCATAACTGTTGCTTTTTGTTCAAATATGATGGTAACAGATAAAATTTCAAAAAATGTTCAAGATTTTCAAATAGCACCAGTTAAAAGATCAACAATTTCAACAGCTTATACAGTTTCAAACTTTATAACAACTTTTATTGTTTGTTTTATTGTTTTAATTATTAGTTTGTTGTATTTAGCAATTGTTGGTTGGTATATATCTGTTTTAGATATTTTTATGATTGTTGTTGATATAATTTTGTGTGTTTTATTTGGAACATTACTTGCTTCACTTGTAAGTTTGTTTATTTCAAGCCAAGGTGGATTAAGTGCTATGTCAACTTTGGTTTCTTCAATGTATGGTTTTATTTGTGGTGCATATATGCCAATAAATAGCTTTGGTGATGGGATGAAAGCCTTTGTTTGTTTTATACCAGGTACTTATGCAACAGTTATTTTTAGAAAATATTATATGGGTGGAGTTTTTAACGAAATGGCAAAAACTTTGCCAGCACCAATAATTGAATCAATTAAAGAAGGGTTTGACTATACGTTTAAGTTTTTTGGAACAGAAGTTAGCACTTGGGTAATGTTTTTAGTCTTAGCTTTAAGTGTTATATTGTTGTTTGTGTTGTTCTTAGTATTTTCAAACATGCAAAACAAAAAATTAATAAAGAATACAGCAAAAAAAGACCAAAAATAATGGTCTTTTTTTTATAAATTCAAATAGCTAATATTGTTTATAAATTTGACCAATTATAATAAATTTGATATTCTTTTTAGGTATAAGGAAAATATAAATAATGTGCATATTTAATTTTTTAACTTACAATAAATTAAAGCAAAAAAAGTGGAGGAGGCTTTCTCCAGCAAAAAGGCTTAAAGTTTATCAAAAAATGGAAAACATAATTGCAAAAAAAACAAAAAGACCTGCCTTTACAGTTTATCCAAAAGAGTGGTATGATGGAACACGTGGTTTGTGTGTTTATAAAGATCAAACTATTTATATAAACAAAGACTTTTTTATTAAAGATAATCAACAGTTTTTGGGTTTGGCAACCTTGTTTCATGAGGGTAGGCATGTTCAACAACATCATGTTGTAAAAAGTAAAAAGAAATTATTTAGATTTTCAAAAGCTTATAAATGGAAGCAAAATATGTCTGCGTATATTCAATATGAGGGTAATGAAAAATATTCTTATTACTCAATGCAAGAAGTTGAAAGAGATGCAAACAAATTTGCTATTCAAAGATTGCGTAGATTAAAATTTTGGTTTAGAAATGATAAAGAATATTTGCGTTCTTTGGATGAAAAGGAAAGAGAATTTGACTTGGTAAAAGAACATGCTAAAAAAGAACTTGGTATGTTTTATAAGTTAAAATTGTTTTTGCGTAATAGAAAAGAAAGAAGAAAAAACAAATAAGTTTTTTCTTTTGTTTAAAAGGAAGTATATGTTGCTATGCAGCGTTATGAAATAACATTAAAATCTTTGAGGGGTAAAATTATTCCTAAAGATAAATTTTTAAATAAAGCTCCTCCTAACTAAATTTTTTATTTAAACAAAAGTAAAAATTAAAAATTTAAGGGAGAAAATAAAAAATGACAAAAGAAAAAGAAGTTAAAGTAGAAGCTTCACAAAATAAATTTGTTAAATTTTTGAAGTCTTTTACACCATATCAAATTACATATTTAGTTACAGTTTTTGTGCTTGTTGCATTATTTGCAATTTTATTACCAGAAGAAATGCTTGAAACAGATAATACATTTGTTATTGTTTGTTCAGTTATTGCAGTTTTAGCAAATCCAGTTTGCGAGCTTTTAATTGCTAAGCAAAGCAAATGGAACTTTATTGTTTCAATTTTATTTATTGAAATTACAGAATCTGTTTTGTATTTTTCAATTGGAGCATACAGCACAGCTTTAATTTCAATTATTTTCTGGATTCCTATTGATATTGTTTCTTTTATTCAATGGCATAAAAACCCAGATGAAAAAGAAGATGTTTTAACAAAAGTTAAAAGACTTTCTTGGAAACAAGATATTTTAATGGTTCTTGCAATTCTTGGTTTTGGTTTTGGTGTTGGTTATTTATTAACATTAATTCCTGGTGCAGAAGATACTTATATTGATGCTTTTGTAAGTGCAGTAGGTATGGCAAATGGTATTTTAATTTTACTTAGATACAACGAACAATGGATTGCTTGGATGTTAACTCTTATTTTAGATGCAGTATTGTATATTTTAAGTGGCAGTTACATTATGCTTATTACAATTGCTGCAATGATGGTTAACACAATTTATGGTTTTATTAAATGGCTTATTTATACAAACAAACATAAAAATGAAAAACAAGTTGAAGGTGAAAAACAACTTGAAAAGAAAGCAGAAGCAAAATAATTTTAAAAACTAAATACTAAATAAAAGGGAAGAAATCAATTTTTTGGTTTCTTCCTTTTTTGTATTTAAAAATATTAAAAATTTTGTTTTTTATTCAAAATTATTCTTCTTCAAAAAAGTCGTCACTGGCCTCACAATTTATGTGACTTGCCTTAAGAAGTAGAGCTCTTTTTATTTTGCTGTCGCCATATTTGTTTTTAATTTTGTCAATAGTGTTATCTGCTTTAAAATACTTTTCGCTTTTACTTTCATCAAAAAATAAGTTAGTTTGAAAACTTTCTTTGTCGCCAACTAAATTTGAACAGGCAATTCTTATTGCTCTTATTAAATTTTTTTCTTTTGAAAAGTTCCAAGATTTATTAAAAAGTTCTAAGCTGTGGTTTGCTATTTCATAAGCATTATTTGTTGGCTCTTCAAAGGTTTTTGAGTGTGAAATCCAATTAAGGTCAGTATTTTTAATTGCCAAATTTATACACAAACTTTTAAAGCCTTTTTCTCTTAATCTTTTTGCAATCATTTCTGATAAATAAAATATAAGTTGTTTTGCTTGCTCAAAAGTATTTATATCAGTTATAGAAGTGGTGCCGTTTCCAATGCTTTTTATTGCTTTTAAATTATTGTAATTTGAAACTTCATCAGGTTCTGTTCCGTTTGCAATTTGAATTAAGTATTCGCCACTAACGCCAAACATATTTATAAGTATGGTTTTATCAGCTTTTGCCAAGTCTTCAATTGTATTTATGTTTAATTTTTTTAATTGAACAAGTCTTTTTCTTCCAACAAAAATAAGTTTTTCAACAGGAAGATGCCAAATTTTTTCTTTATAATCAACTTTTGTTATTGTAATAATCTCATCGTTTTTTGCAATTTTGCTACCAAGTTTCGCAAACATCTTGCTAAAGGATAAACCAACTGAAATTGTAAGGCCCAAAGTGTTTTTTATTTCATCTTTAATCATTTGGGCAATTTTAAAAGGAGAGCCAAACAGTTTTTGACTTTTAGTTATATCAAGCCAACACTCATCAATACCAAATGGCTCAACAAAGTCAGTGTATTTTAAATAAATTTGTCTTACGGCTTCAGAGTATTTGGCATAACTTTCAAAGTCAGGTGAAACGCAAATAAGGTTAGGGCATATTTGTTTTGCTTTCCAAATAACATCACCAGTTTTAACTCCAAAAGCTTTTGCTAATGTGTTTTTTGCAAGTATTATTCCTGTTCTTTTTTTAGGATTACCAGTTACTGCAAGAGGAAGATTTTTATATTCTGGGTTTTTCATACATTCAACAGAAGCATAAAAATTGTTTAAATCACAGTGTAAAATAGCTCTATTCATTAAAAAAACTTCCTCCTTTTTAATAAAAAATAAAACAAATGTTCTAAAATTTATTATATCACAATAAATAAAAAAGTCATCATAAACATGCCAAAAAAATGTAAAAATTTAAAATTATTTTAAAAAAAGTTAAAACACAGTAAAATTTTGTTGACAGTAAAATTTTATTGCGTTATCATTTAAAGGTCAAAGAAAGTCAAACTTTTTAAAATTATTAAAAAAGGAGTAGTAAAGTTATATGCCAAATGTTAGTGATATAATTGAAAATTTTATATTATCAACAATGGGAAATTCTGATGATATTAACTTATCTCGCAACGAACTTGCAGATTTTTTTAATTGTGCTCCAAGTCAAATCAACTATGTTTTAACAACAAGATTTAACTTAAACCGTGGTTATATTATTCAAAGCCAACGTGGTGGGGGCGGTTTTATAAAAATTGTTAAGTTAAAAGATTTTGACAATCATTATATATATAAAATTGTTGATGAAACTTTATCAAAACCAATTTCTTATAAAGATGCTGTTTATATTTTAGAAGATTTGGTTGAAAAGTCTTTTATAACAAAAAACGAAGCTCAAACAATAAGTTATGCCCTAACAGATAAAGCCTTAAGCAATCCAATTAAAATTGAAGGGCAGTTAAGGGCAAATATTTTAAAAAGTTTTTTAATAAATGTATTGAGAGGGAAAGAAAATGAATAACTTTATTAAATTTTCAGATAGTGCACAAAAAGTTTTAAATTATGCTGGTGAAATAACAAAAAAGATGAAAGGTAACCAAATTGATAGCGAACATCTTTTATATGGTATTTTATCAGTTCCAACATCGCTTGCTTGTAGGATGTTAAAAGATGAAAATGTAACAAAAGAAAAGCTTGTTGAAAAAATGGGTCAAGCAGGTTTCAACCCAGCTCTTGGCAGAGATAAGCTTGAACTTACACCAAGAAGCAAAAATATTTTAGTTACAGCTTCAAACATTGCTTTTAAGTTAAATCATAATTTCTTAAGCGCAGAGCACTTTTTGCTTGCAATTTTAGTTAATGAAGATTGCTTTGCAGTAAAGCTTTTAAATAGTTATTTTAATATAGATACCTTAAATTTAAGAGAAAGAATTCATGATGAGCTTAAAAACGCAAACATTGATGAAAGCCATAAAACATATAAAAATGTTGAAGAAAATCAATCTGGCGATAAAAGTTCGTTACCAGAAGGCTTGCTTGAATTTGGTTATGATGTAACCCTAAAAGCAAGACAAGGTAAAATGGACCCTATTATTGGAAGAGACAAAGAAATTGAACGACTTATTGAAATTCTTTGTAGAAAAACCAAAAATAATCCAATTTTAATTGGTGAAGCAGGTGTTGGTAAAACAGCAGTTGTTGAAGGTCTTGCACAAGCAATTGTAAAAGGCAGGGTTCCTGCAATTTTAAATAATAAAATAATTTATTCTCTTGATATGGGTTCTTTAATGGCTGGAACAAAATTTAGGGGTGAACTTGAACAAAGACTTAAAGATGCAATAGAAATAATTACTAAAGATAAAAATATTATTGTATTTATTGATGAAATTCACACACTTGCTATGGCAGGAAGTGAAAAAGGTGATATAAACCCATCTGATATGTTAAAACCATATCTTGCAAGAGGTGAATTGCAAACAATTGGTGCAACAACTACTGATGAATATCGTAAGTTTATTGAAAAAGATAAAGCCTTAGAGAGAAGATTTCAACCTATTATGGTAAATCCACCAAGCGTTGAAGAAACAATTTTAATTTTGCGTGGATTAAAAGATAGCTACGAAGCTTTCCATAAAATTCAAATTACAGATGAAGCAATTGTTGCAGCAGCAAAATTATCTGATAGATATATTATGGATAGAAGTTTGCCAGATAAAGCAATTGACCTTATTGATGAGGCAAGCAGTAGGGCAAGAGTAAGTGGAACTATTCAACCAAAACAATTACAAGATATGCAAGACAAATTTAAAGAAGTTCACAGAAATTATCAAGAAGCTCTTGTTCAACATAACTATGAAAAATCAACAAAACTTGCAAATGATTTAAATATTATGTCTGCTGAACTTAAAAAAGAGCAAGATAAATATAACTTATCAAAACCAACAAGTGACCCTATGATTGCAGAAAAAGATATTGCAGAAGTCATTTCTCGTTGGACAGGTATTCCTGTTGCAAAAATTACTGAGGGCGAAAAAGAAAAACTTATTAAACTTGAAGAAGTTTTACACAAACGTGTTGTTGGTCAAGATGAAGCTGTTAATGCTGTTGCAAAAGCAATTAGAAGGTCAAGAGTTGGCTTGCAAGATAGCAAACGCCCAATAGGTTCTTTCTTATTCTTAGGTCAAACTGGTGTTGGTAAAACAGAACTTTGCAAAGCTTTGGCTGAAGCAATGTTTGACAGTGAAAACAATATAATAAGAATTGATATGAGTGAGTATATGGAAAGTTACTCAGTATCAAAACTTATTGGTGCACCTCCTGGATATGTAGGCCACGATGATGGTGGACAACTTACTGAACAAGTAAGAAGAAAACCTTATTCAGTTGTATTGTTTGATGAAATTGAAAAAGCACACCCAGATGTTTTTAATATTTTATTGCAAGTTTTGGATGATGGCAGATTAACCGATAGCCATGGAAGAACAGTAAACTTTAAAAATACAATTATTATTATGACAAGTAACTGTGGGGTAAGCGAAATTAACACTCACTCTAGTCAACTTGGTTTTAATAACACTGGCTTTACAAGAGACAACCCTGATTATGACCAAATGAAAGAAATTATAATGAGCAGTGTTCGTCGCAAATTTAAACCAGAGTTTTTAAACAGAATTGATGTAATAACTGTTTTCCACAGCTTAACACAAGAGCATTTAACAGGTATTGCAAAGATTATGTTAAACAACTTAAATAAAAGACTTAAAGAAAAAGAAATCAGCTTAAAATTTACTGAAAGTGCTTTAAAATATGTTGTTGAAAAGGGAACTTCTCCTGAATATGGTGCAAGACCACTCAAAAGACTTATTCAACAAGAAATTGAAGATCAACTTACAGATTTATTGCTTAGTGGTGAATTGCAAAACAACAATATTATTGTAAATGTAAACGAAAATGGTTTGGTTTTTACCAATCAAAATTAAGTTTTGAATAGTGCTATTTTATTTGTTAAAAATTAAAAGATTTGTTAAAATATAAGTAGTAAATAACTTAAAAGGAGATATTTATTATGAAAATTGAAATTACTTCAAAAAATTATAATGTTTCAGAAAAATTAAAAGACATTATCGAAAAAAAGGTGGGAAAGCTCGATAAATATTTCAATGACGATGCCGTTGCAAAAATTAATTGCAGATCTGAGGGTATTGTTAACAAGTTAGAACTAACTGTAAGAAGCAAAGGTTTGTTTTATAGAGCAGAAGTTTCAAGCGATAATATGTATGAAAATATTGACCTTGCACTTCCAAAAGTTGAAAGACAAATTATTAAATATGGTGATAAGTTCTTTACAAGATTGAAAAAAGATTCTTTGAACAAAGATTATCTTTTCTTTGAAGAAGCTCCTGTTATTCAAAAAGCAGAAGTTGTTAAGAAAAAAACATTTGAACTTGAACCAATTTCAGTTGAAGATGCTAAAGTTTTCTTAGATACTATTGATAATAATTTCTATGTTTTCTTAAATAGAGAAACAGGAAGAGTAAACATTTTGTATAAGAGACTTGATAACAACTTTGGTTTGATTGAAGCTATTTATTAATATTTAATTACAACTTAATATAAAAAATAAAAAAAAGAAGCAATTTGTTTTGCTTCTTTTTATTTTTGTTTGCTTAAAATTTAACAATTAAAATATGTAGTGTTTAATTATTTAAATCCTATTTTTTTAATAAGTTAAGATCTTTCATAACGCCAGCAATAATATCTGTTGCTCTGTCAATTTGTTCTTCATTTAATGTTGCCATATAACTTGTTCTAATAATAGCACCACCAGCTGGAGCAGCAGGAGATACAACTGGGTTTACATAAACGCCTCTTTCAAACAACATTTTGCAAGCAATAAAAGTTGTTTCGTCATCATAAGTGTTAATAGGAATAATAGGAGCTTCGCTATCTCTAATATCAACACCTTTTTTCTTATATTGTTGTCTTGCATATTCTGCAATATCCATAAGTTTTTTAGGAAGATCAGGATTTTCTTTTAATATTTTTAATGAAGTTCTTGCACATTCAACGTTTGCAGGTGTAAGTGAAGCACAGAAAATAAATGGGCGAGAAGTGTGTTTTACATAACTAACAACTTCTTTTGAAGCAACCATGTAACCACCAATTGAAGCCAAGCTTTTTGAGAAAGTTCCCATAATAATATCAACTTTATCTTCAAGGTCAAAATAAGATGCAGTGCCTCTGCCACCTTTACCAATAACACCAAAACCGTGTGCATCGTCAATCATAACTCTTGCATTGTATTTTTCTGCAAGTTCAACGATTTCAGGAAGTTTACAAATATCTCCTCCCATGCTGAAAACACCATCAGTAACAATAAGTTTGCCTGCGTCAGCTGGAACAGAAGCAAGTTGTCTTTCAAGGTCTTGCATGTCACTGTGGTTATATCTTAACATTTTTGCATAACTAAGTCTGCAACCATCATAAATACTTGCGTGATTTTCTTTATCGCAGAGTATGTAATCATTTCTGCCTGCAATAGCGCTTATAATGCCAAGGTTTGATTGAAAACCTGTGCTGAAAGTAACACAAGCTTCTTTATTTAAAAAGTCTGCAAGTTCTTCTTCAAGTTTAACGTGAAGAGTAAGTGTTCCGTTTAAAAAACGTGAACCAGACAAACCTGAACCATATTTTTTTAATGCTTCTACGCCAGCATCAATAACTTGTTGGTTGCCTGTAAGACCAAGATAGTTGTTTGATCCAAGCATAATAACATTAACGCCATCCATAACAACTTCAGGGCCTTGTTTTGTATCTAAAGCGTGAAAGTAAGGGTAAATACCTTTTTCAACAGCAACTTTTACAGTTGTAAAATTTTTACATTTATCAAATAAATCCATTAAAATTTCTCCTTTAAGGTTAAGAAATGAATATGTTAAATATTAAAAATTTAAACATAATACTTGCAAAGTATAGCATCTTTTTTTTTGCTAGTCATTTAATTTTATAAAAAAAGTTTATTTTGTTTGTAATTTTTAACAAAATAATATACAATACAATTATGATTTCATTTGTAAACGTTTTTGTAAAATATACTAAAGAATTTTACGCATTATCAAATATCAATTTAAATATAGATAGGGGAGAAACTGTTGCTTTGCTTGGTCCAAAAGACAGTGGCAAAACTTGTTTGTTAAGATTGCTTGCTGGGCTTGAAAAACCAGATAGAGGCGAAATTTATGTAAAAGATATTCCAATTGAAAAACTTGATTATCAAACAGATATTTCAATGGGTTATATTCCTTACAAATCAAATTTTTTTGAAAAGAAAACAGTTTACGATAACCTAAAGTATGTTTTAGATATTAGAAAGACTGAAAAAAATGTTATTGAAGAAAAAATCAATAAAGCAATTATTGATTTTAGAATTGAAAGTATTGCCAGCCAAAAAGTTTACAAATTGTCTTTGTATGAAAAATACTTAGCTTCAATTGCTAGATTAAGTTTTAGAAAATTAGATGTAGTGCTTATAGATAATATTTTTGAAGAACTTACTCAACAAGAAGTAAAAGAACTTTTAAAGTTATTTAAAAAGTATTTTATCAACAAAAATACCGCAGTTATTATTGCAACAAGTGATGAAAATATTGCAAAATCAATAGCAACAAGAACTTTGGTTTTAGAGTTTGGTGCAATAACAAAAGAGATTAAAGATTAACAAATATAAAGGGACAAATTTTATTATGGGAAGAAAAAAACTTATTGTATGTAACTTAACTTTTGATGACAATGAAACAATTGAAGAGAAAATTTTAAAAATGTTTTCGCCAGAAAACCTTATTAACTGTTTTTCTGAAACAAATTATGAATCTTATAAAAAGGTTATTGATCATGCAAACATTCAAATGATTTTGCACGATGAAGAGTTGATGAGCACTATTTTTGCTTTTTTTGAAAACAGCTTAAATACTTCAGTTACAAGTTCAAAAACTTTTATGCACCGTAACACTTTAAACTATCGTCTTGACAAAGTTAAAAAGTTAACAGGCTTAAATTTAAAACAATTTGAACATGCTGTTGTTTTTAAAAACCTCATAATTATAAATGATATTATTATGTCCTTTAATGATGAACAATAATTTAAAATAGTTTGGTATAATTTTCAGTTAAATTAAAATTAGTAAAACAAAAGAGTTAGAAAAATTTTTCTAGCTCTTTTTTATGTGGGTGATGGGTAATAATATATTTATTTTACCAACTTACAAATCTAGGTCTTCAACCTTTTTATAGTCTTTTATTGTTTTTTCTAAACTTTTGCTTTCTTTTTGCATAGTACTATGCGTTTTTTCAGTGTTATTGTTTAATATAGAAAATAGCCCATTGGCATCATTTTTTTGAGGTTTTGAGCTAAAAGAGTTAATTAGATTTAATAGAGGATTCAAAGTATTTTTATTATTTTGATTGTAAAGAGAACCTAACAAAGTTTGCATAATAGGGTTCAAGTTTTGGCTTTGTAATATATTGTTTTCGTTGTTCAGGTTTGAATTTATTTTTATATTTTCTGCATTTGAATAATTTGTGCTGCTAGTTTTTTTATCATCTAATAGTTGTTCAGGATAGCCAAGGGCTGAAATGTTTGTGTTTGAATAATTTGGTTGTTGAGAATAACTTTTATTATAGTTTTCATTATTAGGCATAATGTTTTTTAAAATTGGCATTAAAGCAGATAAGTCCATTTTATATCCCTTTGTGTTTTAACAATAATATTATATGCAACATATAATACTATTGTTTAATTAAAAGGTAGTGAATTATGGCTAAGAATCTTTTTGATTTTGGAGATGAAAAATTTGAGCAAGCAGAGAAAGTTAAAAGCAATAATTTTAAAAAAGAAAACCCCAAAACAAGTTCTTTAGAAGATGAAGCAAAACAAATTTATAATAAATATAGTAATTATTCAAAAGATCAACTTATTGATGAATTTATATCTACATCAAAACAAAAAATAAATGATGGTAGTTTATCAAAAAATAAAATAGCGCAAACTGCAGATGTTTTGTCTGGTTACTTAAATGAAAATCAAAAAGAGTTTTTAAAGTCGTTAATGGAAAAATTAGATGATTGATTACACAAAAAAAATCTGCCCAGAATTATTAAAAGTTGCTGCTTTAAAAACACAAGAAAATACTAGTGATTGCCTTATATATGCAAATGATTTTAGGTCTTTAAAGACCAAAATACAAAGATTGGATTTGTCTTTTTTTGAATATCCATTTATTAAGGCTGTTGGCTTAAAACTAAATTATTCTCAAATAGTAAAATTTGCAAAAGATAATGTTGTTAAATTTATTTCAAAACAAACAAAAGTTTATGCTCAACTTGATATTTCAAAAAAAATACTTGGTGTAAATAATTTTTATAATCGCAAAATATATGGCGAAGATGTAACAATTGCAATAATTGATACTGGTATAAACCCTCATCTAGATTTTTGTTTGCCTCAAAATCGCATAAAAAAATTTGTTGATTTAATTAACAATAAAAATAATCCATATGACGACAACGGGCACGGAACTTTTGTTGCAAGTGTTGCTTGTGGTAATGGCTTTATAAGCCAAAAAAAATATGCAGGAATAGCGCCAAAAACAAATATTATTTCAATAAAAGCTCTTGAAAAAAATGGTGAAACTGGTGCTTTTAAAATATTGGAAGCTATGCAATGGATTTATGACAATAAAGATAAATACAATATCCGTGTAGTATGTATGAGTTTTGGTAGCCCGCCACTTGATAAAAATGACCCTTTAGTTTTAGGAGCAGAGGCTTTATGGGATATTGGAGTTGTTGTAGTTGCTGCAGCAGGAAACAGTGGCCCAGAAAAAGCGACCATTAAGTCGCCAGGTTTTTCTAATAAAATTATTACTGTTGGTGGCTTAAACGATAATAGAGAAACAAATCTTGATTTAGATAAAAATAAATTTGAAATAGCAAAGTTTTCTTCAAGAGGGCCAGCAGGATATTATTTTAAACCAGATGTTATTGCTCCTGCGATAAATATTACAGGAGCTACTATGCAACAAAACTTTTATACAAAAATGAGTGGAACAAGTGTTGCAACGCCAATGATAGCGGGTCTGTGTTGTTTAATATTATCTAAATATCCGTTCTTAACGCCAGATCAATTAAAAGTTAGACTGTTAAGAAATTGCAAAAGTTTAACAAACAATAAAAATGAAGAAGGTTTTGGACTGCCTAATTTTGATAATTTTTTTGTTTTTTAATACTACTATGCAAAATAATTTTAAACGACAAATTTAATCAAAAAACAACTTTTTTTGTAAAATTATAAAGAGATTTTTTAATTAAAATCTCTTTTATTTTTGTGCCAATATATTTATTTTAATTTTAAATTTTTGCTCAATTTAATTTGACATTAAAATTGCTTAAAAGGTATAATTACAAGGTAGAATAATATTTAATTTGGTGGTTTTATTTTTATGGCAAAAAAGAATTTAGCCATTTTAGATTTTGGTAGTCAAAAAATCACTGTTTTAGTTGGATCTCGTGATGTTAATAAATCAATAAATGTTATTGGCGTTGGTGAAGAAAACTATGAAGGTTTTATGGATGGCGAATTTATTGAGCCAAAAAATCTAGAAAAGGCAATAGGAACAGCTATTAAAAAGGCAGAGAAAAATAGCAATACACAAATTACAGAGTTATGTGTTGGTGTGCCAACAGAGTTTTGCTTTTGTTTGTGCAAAAATGTTTCTCAAAATTATCCTAAGCCTAAAAAAATCACTCAAAGAGATATTGATAATATCTACGATAGTTTTAATGAGTTTAGAGAAATTAAAACTCACCAAGTTATAAACAAAGATTGTGTTTATTTTGTTTTGGGTGAAAACAATAAAGTAAACAATCCTCTTGGTCAAGTAGATACAAAAATTACAGCTTGTTTATCTTATGTTTTAGTTGAAAATTCTTTTTTAAACACTGTAAATAAAGCTTTAATGCGCAATAATATTTCAAAAGTTAGATATGTTTCTTCTACATATGCTCAATCATTATATTTGTTTGATGATGAGCAACGCGACAGATATGCTTTGCTTGTTGACTGTGGTTATATTACAACTTCAGTTTCGTTAACAAGAGGAAGAGGTTTGTTAAACTTATCAAGTTTTTCACTTGGTGGTGGACATATAAGTGCAGACCTTTCAAAATGTTTAAAAATTCCTTTTGCTTCAGCAGAAAACTTGAACAAAAAAATTGTTTTGTGTGTTGAACCAAACGAAAATGATGTTTACGACCTTTTTGTTGATGGCTCAGTTATGCCAATTTCAATGAAACTTGCAAACGCTATTGTTGAAAGCAGAATTGAAGTTATTGCTCAAGGCATACAAAAATGTTTTAATGCATGGCAATACAACTTCCCAGATTTCATACCAATTTATTTAACTGGTGGCGGGTTGTCTTTTATGAAAGGCGCAAAAGATTTACTTGCTAGATTATTAAATAAAAACGTTGAAATCGTTTCAATGCCTTATTCAAGGTTAAACAAAACTAATTATTCTTCATCTATGGCAATTTTAAATTATGCCTTAGAACAAAATATTTAGCCTGTTGGCAAAAAAAATTATACAGTAAAGATTTTTAGGAGGATTTTTTATGTATACCGCAAATAGTATTAGTCAAGTTGCAAATATTAAAGTAATAGGTATTGGTGGAGGCGGAAACAACGCTGTTAACAGAATGGTTGCTGCAAACATCACCAGTGCTGAATTTGTTGCAATTAACACTGATAAACAAGCTTTACTTATGAGCAAAGCAACTCACCGTATTCAAATTGGTGAAAAACTAACAAGGGGATTAGGCGCAGGTGCTGATCCTGAAGTTGGTCAAAGAGCTGCTGAAGAAAGCAAGGCTGTTATTACAGAGATGTTAAAAGGTTGTGATCTTGCATTTATTACAGCTGGTATGGGCGGTGGAACCGGAACTGGTGCTGCACCTGTAGTTGCTCAAATTGCAAAGGAACTTGATATTCTTACTATTGCAGTAGTTACAAAACCTTTCAATTTTGAAGGTAGAAAGAGAATGGAAAATGCAGAAAAAGGTATTGCAAATTTGAAAAAATTTGTTGATACTTTAGTTGTTATTCCAAACGATAAATTATTAAAAATCGTTCCAAAGGGAACTCCTATTGTTGAAGCTTTCCGTTGTGCTGATGATGTATTGCGTCAAGGTATTCAAGGTATTTCAGATTTAATTGTTACACCAAGCTTAATTAACCTTGACTTTGCTGACGTTAAAGCAATTATGAAAGATAAAGGTCTTGCTCACATGGGTATTGGCCGTGGTAAAGGTGAAACAAAAACTATTGACGCTGTTAGACAAGCTGTTCAAAGCCCACTTCTTGAAACAACAATTGAAGGTGCAACTGGTATTCTTCTTAATGTTAAAGGTGGTATGGACTTACCAATTGATGAAGTTGATGAAGCTGCAGCTCTTGTAAAAGAAGTTGTTGATCCAAGTTGTAACATCATTTTTGGTGCTGGTATTGATGAATCTCTTAGCGAAGAAGTTGAAATTACTGTTATTGCAACAGGTTTTAATCAAAAAGTTAAAACTCCTGAAGAAGCTGAGAGTGAACAAATGAATTTGCCAAAAATGAATTTTGCTGGTTATGAAGAACATTCTTATA
This sequence comes from Clostridia bacterium, assembly GCA_045637945.1. Lineage (GTDB taxonomy): Bacteria > Bacillota > Clostridia > Christensenellales > UBA1242 > UBA7862. The sequence goes on along the minus strand of JAZUAI010000048.1, from coordinate 37,688 downwards.
AACCAGAACCACAACCTGAAGTTAAAGTTGAAGCTCAACCTGAAGAACAAAATCAACATACTTCAAGAATTAGACTTGGTGAAAATGAAAGAATTCCTGCTTTCTTAGATAAACTTAGAAGAAAAAAATAATTTTTAAAATAAATCAATAAATGACTGGTTAAATCAAAACCAGTCATTTTTTTTGCTTATTACAAAACTTTTGCATTTGGTATAAAAAAGTTTTTTATATAAACTTTGAGTATGGTTGTTTATATAGAAGATGCAATTATTGATAATACGGTTATAAATTTTATTATTTTAGCTCTAAGTTTGTTTAGCTTAAGGTTAAAAAATAAATACATAAAAACTTTTTTTGCGTCGCTTTTTGGTTGTGCAATATCTTTTTTTATAACTTATTTTGATTTTAGCCAAAGTTTTATAACTTTAATAAAAATATTAACAGGAGTTATTATGTGTTCAATTGTAATTCCAAAATTTAGTTTTAAAACATTAAGTTTATTTTTTGTTGTGTTTTTATCTTTTACTTTTTTGCTTGGTGGTTTTTGCTTTTTTATTATTTATTTACTTGGTGGAGAAATTTATTCACTGCAAACAATGCAATACAATTTACCAATAAGTTTAGGTGCAATAATATTTTTAATTGCTATTTATACATATTTTTTGATAAAAGCGATTCAGGTTTTTTATAAAAAACAAAAACTTTCATCTTTCTATTATGTATTGCATTTAAAAATAAATAATAAAACAAAAAAAATAAAAGCCTATTTAGATACACAAAATTTACTTCAAGATAATCAAACGGGATTGCCAATAATAATTATTAGTTTTAAATCTCTACTTATGTTTTTTGGTAAAGATTTGTCAATTATAGACTTCTTAACTTTAAAGTTAAATCATAAAATAAAAGGTAAGTATATACAAGTAAGTTCAGTTTCGGGTAATGGAAAAATGTTCGTTTTTGAACCAGCTGAAGTTTTTGTTTGTGAAAAAGGACAACCTAATAAAAAAATAAATGCGCTCATAGGTGTATCAAGTTTTGGTTTAGCTCAAGAAAATTTTGAAGCATTATTAAATCCTCTTGCAATTTAAAAAGGAGATAGAAAAATGAATAAAAAATCTATAAAAGAAAAAATTTTGTATTTTATTAAAAAGTTTTTTAAAAGAAATATATTTGATACATATGAAAAATTGGTTGCTTATGTTTGCGGTGGTGAAGCTTTGCCTCTTGCTTTAAGTCAAGAAGAAGAGCAAGAGTTGATTGTTAGGCTTGGCAATAAAGATGAGGAAGCAAAAAATTTGCTTATTGAACACAACTTGCGATTAGTTGTTTATATTGCTAAGAAATTTGACAATGCCGGTTGTGATTTAGAAGATTTAATTTCTGTAGGAGCCATTGGTCTTATTAAAGCAGTTCAATCTTTTAATGTTGATAAAAATATAAAGCTTGCAACATATGCTTCAAGGTGTATTGAAAATGAAATTTTGATGCATATAAGAAAAAAGAGCAAACAGTTAGGAGAAGTTAGCCTTGATGAACCTTTAAACTATGATAAAGACGGAAATGAACTTTTGCTTGCTGATATTTTAGTTTATGAAGGTGACAATGTTACAAAAGAAATGGAAAGATCAAGTGAAAAGAAAATTTTGTGGGAAGCAATTAAAAAATTAAATATGCGAGAGCAAAAAATTATGGAGTTGCGTTTTGGCTTAACAGGTGAAGATGAAAGCACGCAAAAAGAAGTTGCAGATATGCTTGGTATTTCACAAAGTTATATTTCAAGAATAGAAAAGAAGATTTTATCACGATTAAAAAAAGATCTTGCAAAAACAAATATAAACTGAGTTTTGCAAAATCATTTTTAAATTTAAAAATTCTTTTTAATTTCTTCTAAAGCATTTTTTTCTAATCTGCTTACTTGTGCTTGAGAAATTCCAACTTGGTTGCTAATTTCTACTTGAGTTTTTCCTAAAAAATATCTTAGCCATAAAATCTCTTTTTCACGTGGATTTAATTTGCCAAGAGCTTCTTTTAGGGCAATGTGTTCAATAAATTCTTCGTTTCCATTTTTTATATCTCTTATTTGGTCCATAACCATAATAGCTTCGTTGTTGTCATTATAAACAGGCTCGTAAATAGAAATGGGTTCAGATATTGCATCAAGAGCATTTAAAACTTCTTTTGCACTTAAACCTGCTTCTTTTGCAATTTCATCAATATTTGGGTCGTCTGGTTTGTTTTCAGCAAGTTTGTCTCTAGCTTGTAAAGCCCTATATGCAATATCTCTTAAATTTCTGCTCACTCTTACGCTTGAGTTGTCTCTTAAAAATCTTCTTATTTCTCCAATTATCATAGGAACAGCATATGTTGAAAATTTAACATTAAAGTTTTCGTCAAAGTTTTCCATTGCTTTTATAAGGCCAACACAGCCAACTTGAAAAATATCATCAACATTATCTTTTTTTGTTGTAAACCTTTGAACAACGCTTAAAACAAGTCTCATATTTGAATAAATAAAAAGTTGGCGTGCTTCTTTGTCGCCAGCTTTTTGTCTTTTCATAAGTTCAGCAATTTCTTTAGCTTTTAATTTTGGTAAAGTAGAAGTGTTTATTCCACAAATATCAACTTTGTTTGCCATTTAAGTTTCAACCTTTAATAAAAATCTATTAAAATTATCTTTTCCTTTTAGGCTTAAGAATATTCAAAAAGAGAAAATTAAAAAATAAAAAACAAAATTTAAAGTAAATAAAAAATGTTTTTTTGTTTTATTTTTGCGATTTTTATCATAAATATATAAAAAATATCTTTTTAGGGAGAAGATTGCGAAATTGGAAACCTCTTTTTCTGAACTAAGAAATAAAGAAGTAATAAATGTTTTATCTGGCAAACTTTTAGGCAATGTATGTGATATTGTTTTTGATTTAAGAAGAAATATAATTTTAGGGCTTGTAGTTCCGGGTTCTAAATCTTTTTTTAATATTTTTAAACCGTGTCAGGAAATATTTATTCCGTATCACTCAATATGTAAAGTGGGAGAAGATGTAATTTTGGTTGAGGTAGTTGATCAGCCAACAAAAAAGAAAAAGCGCCCAGTAAAAGTTTTTGATATGGGTGAAGAATTAACTGAAAATGAAGTGGAAGATGAAAACATAAAAACAAAAAAGATTTAAAAAATTATTTGATTTTTAATTCAAATACTATAAGTCTTGGTATACATATAAATCAATTGTTTTTTTAATAAAAAAATGATATAATTTTATTATTAAAAAGTTATTGGAGAAAAATTTATATGAAATGCATTTTTTGTGGTTATCATGATAGCAAAGTTATTGATTCAAGATCTACTGATGATACAAATTCAATCAGGCGTAGAAGAGAGTGTCTTAAATGTGGTAAAAGGTTTACAACTTATGAAATGGTTGAAAGCACACCAATTTTAGTTATTAAAAACGACGGCTCAAGACAAACTTTTGATCCACAAAAAATTAAAAGAGGTATTATAAAAGCTTGTGAAAAACGTCCTGTAACTATGATGCAAATTGATGATTTAATTTCTGATATTGAAAAACAAATTAGCAATTCATTAGAGCAAGAAGTTAAATCAGCAAAAATTGGTGAAATGGTTATGGATAGGTTAAAAGCTTTAGATGAAATTTCATATGTTAGATTTGCTGCTGTTTATAGAAAATTTAAAGATATTACAACCTTTATTAAATTTTTAAATGATGTTAACTAATTTAAACTAGAAGAATTTTTCTTCTAGTTTTTTTACTTAATTTATCTTTTCTTAATAAAATTAAAATTTAATAAATATATTTATATAGTGGATAAGCAATTTTCTTTAATATATGGCAACGAAAATGTTTTTTATAAAATTGTAAAAGTTTTAGGGCAAACAAAGATAAAACGCCGCTTACTTGACATGGGCTTTGTAAATTGCAATGTTTTAATTATTAAAAAATCTCAATTTAAAGGTGTTTATTTGTTGCAATTAAGAGATTATGTTTTGGCATTAAAGAAAAAAGAAGTTGCAAATATTATAGTGGAAGTAATATGAATATGTTTAAAAATCTTACTCTTGTTGGCAATCCTAATGTAGGAAAAACAACAATATTTAATAAACTAACAAAAAGTTTTGAACATACAGGAAATTGGCACGGTGTAACGGTTGATGTAAAGCAAAAAAGTTCTTATTTATTTAATAACAAAGCAGATGTTATTGATTTGCCAGGAATATACAGTTTAACGAGTTTTAGTTTTGAAGAGCAAGTCGCAATTGATTATTTATTAAAAAATAAAGATGAACTGACAATAATAAATGTATGTGATGCAAATGTTTTGCAAAGAAATTTATATTTAACCTTGCAACTTTTAGAAATGGGTTTAAAACCCTGCTTGTATATAAATTTTGCTAGGGAAGTAAAAAAAAGAGAAACAATAATAAATTATGATTCATTGCAAGAAAAGTTGGGGCTTCCAATTTTTTGCGATGGAAAAAATTTAAATAAACTGAAATCAAAAATTGATAGTTTAAAAAACAATACAAATATTAAGTTAAATTATTTTGAAAAGTTGCCTTTACAAGAAATTTTAAATATTTTAAATAATGAGCAAAAATATTTCTGTAATCTGCCTCAAAATTTTATTGCAATAAAAATTTTAGAAGAAGATGAAAAGATTGTTTCAGCTTTAAAGTTAAACTCTTGTCAAGATGAAAAAATAAAAAGGATTTTAAATGAAAAAGATTATAAACAGGAAATTAGTAAACTGCGATACGAATTTATTGAAAACATTTTGGCTAATTGCATTGTAAAAAAACAAGAAAATATTTATGGTAAATTTAAAATTGATAAAATTATATTAAACAAGTTTTTATCTTTTCCAATTTTTTTTGCCATATTATTTTTAATTTTTTATGTAACTTTTTCTTCAATAGGAGCACAGCTTTCTTCTTTTTTAAAATTAATATTAGATAAATATGTCGGTCTTCCAATTAAAAATTTTCTTATAAATGTAAATTCGCCAAGTTGGATGATAGGTTTATTTTCTGTTGGCATAATGGAAAGTGTGGGTGGTCTTTTTAGTTTTATACCTCAAATAGTTTTGTTGTTTTTATTTTTATCAATTCTTGAAGATAGTGGCTATATGTCACGCCTAGCTTTTTGTTTTGAAGATATTTTATATTCAATTGGTCTTAGTGGTAAAAGTGTTTTTACAATTTTAATGAGCTTTGGTTGCTCAACCTCAGCTATTTTAACGGCGCGAAATATTGAGGATAGAAACACAAAAATTAAAACCGCAATAATTAGTCCATATATGAGCTGTAGCGCCAAATTGCCCATTTTCGCCGTTATAGGGGGTGCATTCTTTTCAAAAGGAAACATTTTTGTTATAATTGGGTTATATTTGTTAAGTATTGTAATAGGAATTTTAGTTTCTTTATTCCTTGATAAATTTGTTTTAAAAAGTGGAGAAAGGTCTTTTATTTTAGAGTTTCCACCATATAGATTTCCAAGTATAAAAAGAGTTGCAAAACTTATATTTGAAAATTGCAAACAGTTTATTGTTAAGGTTGGAACGATACTATTATCTTTTTCTGTTATAGTTTGGATATTACAAAATTTTAGTTTTGATTTTCAATATGTTCCAACGTCTTTAAATTCAAAAAGTATTTTGCAAGTTATCGGAGAAACACTTTCATTTTTATTTTCTCCAATAGGTTTAGGTTCATGGGGAATTGTTGTAAGTTTAATTGTTGGTATTATGGCAAAAGAAATGGTTGTAAGCACAATGGCTATTGTTAATAAAATCCCGTCTTCAACAAATTTTGATGAACAACTTGGTTTGAGTTTAATATCAGGAAGTTATGCAATTTCATTTTCACCAATAACTGCAGTTATTATGATGGTTTTTAGTTTATTATATATGCCATGCATTTCTACAATTGCTATGCTTAAAAAAGAAATAGGTTTAAAATATACACTTTTAGCGTGTCTTATTCAATTTTCAATATCATATTTAATTTGTTTCGTTATTTACAATATTTATTTAGGGTCGCTATTTATTAAAATTATTTTAATTGCATTAAGTATTTGTTTTATTTGTGTTTCAGTATATTTTTCAATCTTTAAGAAGAAAAAATGTCAAGGGTGTTCACAATTTTCAAACTGTTCTACAAAAGGTTTTAAATGTTAAAAAAGAGAAAAATAATTTTCTCTTTTTTTTGATTAAAATAGTTCTTTTCAAAAAATAAATTTAAGGTTTAATTTTTATTTTGTTTATGTATAATTTATAGTAGTAGTTTAATAATAAATCATTGATAAAAAAATGTGTTTGTGTTAAAATTAGTTTGTATTAAAAGGAAAGGGTAAAATGAGACCATTAGTAGCTATTGTTGGCAGGCCAAATGTTGGCAAAAGCACATTTTTTAACAAAATTTGTGGTAGAAGAATAAGCATTGTTGATGACATTGCAGGGGTAACACGTGATAGAATTTATGGTGATGCTGAATGGTGTGGCCATTATTTTACTTTGGTTGATACTGGTGGGTTAGACTTTGAAGAACAAGGAGAAATGCAAAAAAACATTTTTGCTCAAGCACAAATTGCAATTGACTTGGCAGATGTAATTTTATTTTTTGTTGACGGAAAAGCTGGCTTAACAAACGCGGATAAACAAGTTGCTGACTTTTTAAGAAAATGCAAAAAACCAGTAATTTTAGTAGTAAACAAACTTGATAATTTTGAAGTTGAAAATTCATATGATTTTTACTCTTTAGGCATTAAAAGATTATTTCCAATTTCAGCTGAACAACAAAAAGGCTTGGGTGAAGTTTTAGATGAAATAGTTGCTTGTTTAAAAACAAATGCAAACCTAACAAAAGAACCAACAAATGCAATTAAAATTGCTATTGTTGGAAAGCCAAATGCTGGTAAAAGCAGTTTAACAAATAGGTTGCTTGGTGAAGAAAGGCTTGTTGTTAGTTCGATTGCAGGAACTACACGTGATGCAATTGATACACCATTTAGATATAATGGCAAAGATTATGTTTTGATTGATACAGCTGGTATGAGAAAGAAAAATGCTATTGAAGATTCAAGCATTGAAAGATATAGCGTTTTAAGGTCAATTGAAGCAATTAAAAGAGCTGATGTTGTTTTAGTTGTTATTGACATTGATAGTGGTATAACAGAACAAGATGTTAAAGTTGCTGGTTTTGTTCACGAACAAAAAAAGCCAAGTATCATTGTTTTAAACAAATGGGATTTGGTTGAAAAAGATGATAAAACAATAAACAAATATAATTTAAAGTTGCAAGAAGAATTAAAGTTTATGGATTATTTCCAACCTTTATATATTTCAGCGCTTACAGGTCAAAGGGCAAACAAAATTATGCCTTTGGTTGAAACTGTTTATGAAAATGCATCAAAACGTATTAAAACTGGTGTTTTAAACGAAATTATCCAAGAAGCAATAAACATAAAACAACCACCAAGCAAAAATGGTCAAAGGTTGAAAATTTATTATGTAACACAAGCAAGCACAAATCCGCCAAACTTTGTTGTTTTTGTAAACGATAAATCTATTATGCACTTTTCGTATCTTAGATACCTTGAAAATACAATTAGAAAAGCTGTTGATTTTCAAGGCACACCAATTCAAATAACAATAAAAAATCGTTCAGAAAAGGATGAGTAAATATATATGGAGTGGTGGAAATTTTTAGTTTTAATAGTTGGCTCGTATTTAATTGGTAATATTTTCTTTGCAAGAATTATCAGTAGGGCCAAAAGATATGATATTTCCAAATCGGGCAGTGGTAATCCTGGAACCATGAATATGTTAAGAAACTTAGGTTTGGTTGTTGGTTTGCTAACTTTGGTTTTGGATATGTTAAAAGGTATAATTCCTACATTAGTTGGTTTTTACCTATTTGGTGGGCCAGAAGCAGGAAACACAGCATATATCGGTGCTTTTACAGCAGGATTATCTGTTTTGGTAGGAAATATCTTTCCTGTATTTTACAGATTTAAAGGTGGAAAGGGTGCTGCAGTAACATATGGTATGTTTTGTGCTGTTCAACCAATTTTAGGTATTGTAATTTTCTTTGCAGGTATTGTTTATTTACTTATTTTTGATTATGCTTCATTATTATCTTTTTTAATGATAACAACCTTTACTATTTATGAAGCATCTACTTTAGGCCTTATAGGTGGCCAAGGAAATATTGTTTTAAGTTGTTTATTATTTGCAATTTTCTGTTTAGTATTTTTTGCTCACCGTCAAAATATTTTTAGACTTCTTGTTGGAAAAGAAAATGGAATTAACTTTAAAGGCAAGTTAAAAGATTTTAAAGATAAAAAGTTGTCAAAATCTAAAAAAGAAGAACTTAAACAAAAAGAGATTGGTTAAAAGTTTTTATAAAAAAATAGACTTTTTTGTCTATTTTTTTTGTTTTTATTTATCATAATAAAACAAATTGTTGCATATATTTTAGCATATATAATTTTTACCTGGAGGAAAATTATGAATTCGTATAAAGTATATGAAGATATTGCAACAAGAACAAATGGTGATATTTATTTAGGTGTTGTTGGCCCTGTTAGATGCGGTAAATCTTCATTTATAACAAACTTTGTAAATAAAATGGTTTTACCTAATATAGACAATGATTATGATAGATCAAGAACTGCAGATGAATTACCACAAAGTGCTGATGGAAAAATTATTATGACAACGCAGCCAAACTTTGTCCCTAAAGAAGCTGTTAAAATAAGAGTTAACGATAGTGTTGACCTTAAAATAAAGTTGATAGACTGTGTTGGTTTTTCTGTAACTGGGGCAGAAGGTTTGCAAGAAAATAATAAGCCAAGGTTAGTAAAAACGCCTTGGAGTGAAGAAAGTTTGCCATTTGAGCAAGCAGCAGAAATTGGAACAAAAAAGGTTATAACTGAGCACTCAACAATTGCTGTTGTAATGACTACTGATGGAAGTTTTGGAGATCTTGATAGAAATTGCTTTGTTGAAGCAGAAGAAAAAACTGTTAGAGAATTAAAAGAAAACAAAAAACCTTTTGTAATTGTTTTAAATACAACATTGCCTGATAGTGAAATTACTTTTAATTTGTGTGGATCTCTTCAACGCAAATATGAAGTTCCAGTTATTCCCGTTGATGTTTTAAATTTAACTGAAGATAATATTGATTGTATTTTTCAAAATATTTTACAAGAGTTTCCAATTTATTCGTTAAGAGTTAAAATGCCTCAATGGTTACAAGCATTACATTTTGAAGATGATTTAATTGTTGAAATTGTAGAAGAAAGTAAAAAACTACTTAACAATGCAAATAAAATAGGAGAATTAAACTCAAAAGTTGTTTTATTTGAAAATAGTGAAAATTTTGAAGCTATTTTGTTAGAAAACATTGATATGGGCGAAGGTGTAGTTTATTTAGATATTAAACCAAAACCAAACTTATTTTATAAAGTTTTATCAAAACAATGTGGTCAAGAAATTTCAAGCGATTTCCAACTTGTTGCATACTTAAAGCAACTTGCTTATGCAAAAGTGGAATATGACAAAATTAAAGAGGCCTTAAACCAAGTTGAAGAAACTGGGTATGGTGTAGTTAGTCCTAAAATGGAAGAGATGAAACTTGAAGAGCCAGAAGTTGTAAAGCAAGGCTCAAGGTATGGTGTAAGATTAAAAGCAAGTGCTCCAAGTTTGCATATTATGAAAGTTGATGTTCAAACAGAAATCAGCCCTTTTGTTGGAACAGAGCAACAAGGAGAAGACTTAGTTAAATATTTGCTTAAAGAGTTTGAAAACAATCCTCAAGGACTATGGCAAACAAATATGTTTGGCAAAAGTTTGCACAGTTTAGTAAACGAAGGCCTTAATAATAAAATTGTTCAAATGCCAATTGAGGCTCAAAAAAAGATGAGAAAAACTTTGGGCAGAATTGTTAACGAAGGTAAGGGTGGTATCATTTGTATTTTGTTATAGAAAAATGCAAAAAAATGCCAAAAAATAGCAAAAAACATTAAAAAATGAGTAAAAAAAGAGAAAAAGTAGTCAAAAAACCACTTTTTCTTTTTTTTATAAATATTTAGTTTTTTAAAGAATAAATATAAACTAACTTTTTATAAATTAGTCAACATCTCTCCAAAGAGAAATTCTGCCTCTGTGCATAATTGGAGAAATTAAAAGCCAAATAGCACTCAAGCCAACTAAGATGTAAATTACTCTTGATAAAACACTTAGTGAACCAAAAACTGCTGCAACTAAATCCCAAGAAGCAACACCAACAAGTAGCCAGTTAATACCTCCAATTAAAAGTAAAACCCAGGCTATACAATTTAAAATTCTCATATTATAAACCCCCTTTCAATAATAGTTTGAGAAGTTTTTATATTTTTATGCAAAATAACCTTTTAATAAACTTTTAAAAAATTGACTCAAAAACTAAAACAAAATATAATGTGGATAAAGATAAGGAGTTTTTAAATGGAAAACAAGAAGGAAGAGGTGAATGCTCAACACAAAGAGAGAACTCAGGACGAGATGAAGGCAATAATCACAGTAAAAGGAAAGATATTTCCATTTCCTTTAACAATGGAACAGTTGGCAAATTATCGTGAAGCGTGTGAAAAGGAAGAAAAATCTAAATTAGATAATTTAGAAAGTGAAACTTTAATAGATGATAATAAATAAAAAATCACTTAGTAAAAACTAAGTGATTTTTCTTTTTATGGGGTGAAAGATGGGACTCGAACCCACGGCCTCCAGAGCCACAATCTGGCGCTCTAGCCAACTGAGCTACGATCACCAAGGGGGTTTTCGTTAAAAGGAAACTGTTAAAACTTTAACAAATAACCTATAAAACAAAAATGGTGTTCCAGGAGGGATTCGAACCCCCGACACCCGCCTTAGAAGGGCGGTGCTCTATCCAACTGAGCTACTGAAACATACAATAGTAGGTGTTTTTAATATAAAAAACTAAAATTATTATGCCAAATTAAATAAGTTTAATTTGGAGCGGGTGAAGGGAATCGGACCCTCGCAGCCAGCTTGGAAGGCTGGAGCTCTACCACTGAGCTACACCCGCAAAGTTGCAAATCAGTAAGTAAATTAAAACTTGCTTACCAATGCTTATAAACTTTATCACAAATCAAAATTGTTGTCAACTTATTATTTTTAATTATTGCAAAAATATAAAAAAATATTTCAAATTACATTTTTAATATTATTTAACCAAACTTAAATCTCCATTTATAATTGTTGGGTTAAAGCCAATAAGTTCATCTTTTAAAATGCCTTCAGGGATCTCATTTATAAAATATATCTTTTTATTTAATCTAAAAGCATCATAAATTTCAAGAAATGTAGCACCGCCAATATAATTCTTTTGACCGTTTTTATCGTAATTTAAAACTAAAACAGCATCCATTTTAGAAATAGTTTCTTCGCTTTGTCTAAACATTTTTGCTTTAAATTCAGCATGTTTTTCTGTTCCACGATAAAGAGCTTCTGTTTCAGGGAAGTCGTAGCAATTTGGCAAAAATATTTCGTGTCCATTGTTTTCCAAAATCTTTTTAATATCAGCAATTTTATTGTAAAACGCTTTTGAACATATTGTTAAAATCTTCATTTTTTATTGTTTTCCTTTTAAAAACAAAGGTATTATAACATAATAATATTCAATTTTTAAACAAATTTAAAAAGTTTATTGTATTTATTGCATAAATGGTTTTTTATAATTATAATTAAAATATAAAACAAAAAGGGAAGAAATAAAAATGAAATATTCATATAAAACATCAGGCACTTGCGCCAGAGTAATAAATTTTGACATTAACGGAGATAAAATTACAAATATATCTTTTGAAGGTGGTTGCAACGGAAACCTAAAAGCAATTTCAAAATTAGTTGATGGTTGGACTGTTGAACAAATTGAAAGTAAACTTTTGGGCAATACATGTGGTTTTAGAGATACTTCTTGTGCTGATCAACTAGCAAAAGCTGTTAGAGAGGCTTTGGAAAAAACTAAAAAGTAAAACGTATTATATAATTTTTAAAGAGGTAATAAAAAAAAGATATTCAATAAAATAACGAATATCTTTTTTTTTATTCAATAAACATTGTAGATAAAATTATTCAGCTATAAACAAGCAATAAACAGTTTTTGTAACTAAAATGTCTTCAGGAACAAAAGTTTGTTGGATTTGTTCACTTGTTGATGCGCCAAACCTTTCAGATTTTTTAAAGCACATATCTCTTTCAAAAGAAGTAGGAGATACAAGTGCACTTGTAAAAGGTTCAAAACTGATTTTTGCACATTCTTTAAGCTTTTTACCTGCAGCATTTGCAACTGCTTGAGCTTGAAATTCTGCTTCTTTATAAGCAAGGCCAATGAGGTCTTGTTCTGCTGTTTTATTATCTTTTAAGTTAAAACTTATATAATAAAGAGGTGGGTTTTGAAGTTTTGAAGTTTCTTCCATTAATTTTGAAAGTTTTTCCATGTCATAATCAAATTTTAATTTAACATTTTGTTGAAATAAATATCCATCTTTTTCATATTTTTTTATTGTTTCATTGTAAAATCTGCTTTCTGTTACCCTAAAGGAAAGAGTTTTAATTTCTTCTTTTTTAAATCCGAGTTTATTTAAAAATGCAAGATAGTTTGTTACATTTTCAACACCATTGCTAAGTGTTGCTTCATAATCTGTATTTTTGCAATTAAAATCAAAATTTAAAGTGATTTGATCTGGTTTATAATATTTTTTACCAGTTCCGTTTACATTAATATCCATAATAATACCTCTTTTTTTGTTTTAAAGTTGTTTTGTTATAAACACTTATATTTATTTTTTAACATAAATAAGTTTTACAAGCAAATAAATAGGAATAAAAAAAGTAAAACCTCTAAACTTTTAATTTTAGAGGTTAAAATATTTATTCTAATGTAATGCAGGCTTCTGTGGTTGGTGCAGTGGTTACTTCTGTTTGTTGTGTGGCAGCAGTAGATTGATTTGTTTCTAAAACTTCCTGTTGGGCAGGTGAGTTTGTTGTTTCTAAATTGGATTGTAGATTTACATTGTCTTGTATTGTTTGTAAGTCACCAGTTTGTCTTTCTTCAACTGTGAGAGTGCCAGTTTGGATAGATAAGTCTTCTAAAAAATTTTCAGTTTGTGGTATTGTTGAGTTTGCGCATTCTTCTCTTAAATTTGTATAGTTAACAGAATGCATAAAATTCTCAATAGTTTCTTTTTCGTGAGCGTATTTGTCGCTATCACTTTTACCTAAACTTACAGGAAATCTTTGATTAAAGAAATCGGGATTGCTTTTTGCTAAATATTGCATTTCTTTTATTGTTAAAAAAGTATTTTCTTTAACAGAATTTTCAGTTGGGTTTTTTATATCTAACATCCATGCTGTGTTTGTACATGCATTAAAAAAAGCTCCAATAAAAGGTGCGATTGGTGCTGCTTTCAAATGAGTTAAATGATTTGTTTTTGCAAGAGCAGAAAGCGCTTCTGGTTCACATGGTTTTACAGTTTCAGGATTTTGTATGGAGGCTTGTTTAATAATTTCAATTGTTGTATTAAAGCCAAATTTATCTGCACCAATTTCGTTAGGAGAACCTTGCCAAGCAGTGTGATATGTATTTGAATTTGCAGGTACATTATAGTAATAGCTTTTAGCTTCTGGGGAAAAACGATGTTCTCTTTGGTAAGAGTGTCTTAATTCGTGTAAGCAAACTTTATAAACAAGTTCAGGTCTATGTATCATAGCTCCAAAAAAGGAATAGGAAATTCTACTTGAATCAACCTTATTAGTTTTTTCATTTCGAATTCCAAGGTTTAATGAAGGGAAATCAAAACCCAAAGAAATACTATTTGGGTCTATATTCCATAAAGAACAGCAATATTCTCTAGTCAACTCCATAGTTTTAGCTACAAAATCAATTCGCTCGGCCAAAGTTTTATTTTCATATCCGCCTTGTTTTGCTTCTATATAGTTTTGAACAAGAGCGCTTTTTAATTCGCTAACTTGAGTTTTTCTTTCAGTATCCATTTTCAATCCTTATATTATATATCATGTTTCAAAATATTTGTAAATTTAGGGTTTTATGGCAATTTTAATCGTATTTAAAATTTTTATGTTAATTTTTAATAAAATCTTCTTTTTTAAGAGTTGTTACAACTTCAACAACTTCGCTTTTAAGAGCAGGACAGAAATTTGTTGTTTTGCCTACTTGTTTATATCCAACTTTTTGTTGCATATGCCATGAGGCATTATTAAACTCATAAAAACCGTTTAGAAGTTCATCAACATTCAAGTTTTCAAAAGCGAATTTTGCTCTTGCTCTCCAAGTTTCTGTTCCATAGCCTTTTTTTGTAAAGTCTCTGTGCAACCAAATTCCACCTTTATATTTTTGTAGGTCTTTATAAAAATCAAGGCTAGTTCCTCCAATAACTTGGTTTGTTTCTTTTAAAGTTATAGCAAAGCACATACTTTCTTTATTGTTTTTTAAGTGTTTTTGAATAAATGCTATTGCATGGTCTTTTGTGTATGGAAAAGGCACAGTTAAATTTTTTGCAGTGTCAAAGTGATTTAAACCATCAACCAAAATATCAATATCTTCCATTTTCCATTCGCGCAAAATAAGTCTTTCTGTTTCAATTTTACTATACATATTTTTACCTCTTATGATTAAAAATTACTTTTTGTTTCAAATAATTTGGGTTGAAATATCATCTTTCACCCCAAAATTTTAAATTGTAATATCAAATTCATTATCTAGTTTTTTAAAATAAAAAGCAACAAAAATAGCTAAATAGAGAAAAAGGCATTGATTTTTATTTTTTTATGTGTTATTATGCCTGCGTATAGGAGAAATAAAAAGTGAAAAAATTTATGCCTACAATTGAATATAAATGGAATAAATTTGTGTCTAACGAATATCTTTGCGATAGACATATTCTTTTTTGCGCAGGTCATAATTTTAACAAATCTCTTAAACTAAATGGTTTATATTTATTAAATAGAAATTTTTAATTTATAAGTTTAAATAATGATTAAAAGATTCACGACACTGTTGCAAGAGTATTTTTTTAGCAATAGTGTTTTTTTATTTTAAAAAGAGGAGAGAAAAAATGAATGTTATTGAGGTTAAAAATTTAAGAAAAGAGTTTATAACGAAGAAAAGGGCTGTAAAGCCTAATGGTAAAAAATATTTATTTAAAAGACAAAAACAAATTAAAAATGCAGTAAATGATATTTCTTTTGAAGTTGCAGAAGGCGAGACTCTTGCTTTTATTGGTCCAAACGGTGCTGGAAAATCAACAACAATTAAAATGCTTACTGGAATTTTATATCCAACCGATGGAGAAATAAAAGTTTTGGGTTTTAATCCTAGCAAAGAAAGGGTGAAACTTTCTTATCAAATTGGTTCAGTTTTTGGTCAAAAAGAGCAATTATGGGTGCATTTGTCACCATATGAAAACTTTAAATTTTTTGGCAGTATATATGATATTGAAAAGAATAAATTATTAGAGAGAATTGAAGAATTATCAACAATTTTTGAAATCAAAGATTATATGTATCAACCTGTTAAAAGTTTAAGCTTGGGTCAAAGAATAAAGTGTGAAATAGTAGCAAGCTTGTTACATAGCCCAAAAATGTTATTCTTTGATGAACCAACAATTGGTTTAGATCCTATTGCAAAAGAAACTTTACGCAAATTGATTAAAAAGATAAATAAAGAACTTGGCACAACAATCTTTTTTACATCTCACGACGTAGGAGATATAGAAGAAGTTTGTAAGCGTGTTATTATTATAAACAATGGAAAAATTGTTTTAGATGATAGTATGAAAAATTTAAAATATCATTATTTAAACAAAAAAATTGTAGATGTAAACTTAAAGAAAAATGTAAAGATAAAAGAAAAAGATGGAATAAAAGTTTTAAAAGCAAAAGATACATTATATAAAATTGAAGTTGATATGAGTAAAACAACCATAGAAGAATTGATGAGTTTGTTCTCAACAGAAGATTTGCAAGATATTTCAATTTCAAGCACACCACTTGAAGATATTATAAAAGACATATATAGGGGGAAAGATGAATAAATACTTAAACATATATTCAACAAGTTTTAAGCAAGAGAGTAAGACCTTAGCAAACTCTCTTACTTCTGTTGTATCTTTTGTAGTAATTATTTATATTTTCCAACAATTATGGCAATTCATTTATGGTGGTAATGGTGGTGGAACTTTAATTAATGGATATACAATTCAAATGATGATTTGGTATATGATTATGGCAGAAGTTTTAATGTATTCTGTAAATGCTCGTGTTATAACAAGGGCTTTTAGTAACGATATCAAATCAGGCAAAATTGCATATCAGTTAAACAAACCATATAACTACTTTATGTATCAGGTTTTTTCTCAACTTGGCGAAATTGTATGGAAGTTGGTTTTCTTAGTTCCAACAGGAATTATTATGGGGCTTGTTTTATTAGGTCCAATACAAAACTTTAGTGTGTTATATGTTTTACCACTTGCTATTAGTTTATTTTTTGCAATCATATTAACTTGCGTTATATATGGCTCAGTGGGTTTGTTAACTTTTTGGATAGAAGAGGCAACTCCTTTTGCTTGGATAGTTCAAAAATTTCAAATGTTGTTTGGTTTGTTCTTTCCACCAGAATTTTTCCCAGTATGGTTGCAACCTATAATTAGTTATAGTCCTGTATATGCTATGATGAGTGGGCCTTGCAAACTTATGGCAAATTTTAGTTGGGATTTATTTTTAAATGTATCTATTTCACAAATAATTTATGTAATAATTTTTATTTCTCTTGGCTTTTTAATTTACAATTTAGGAACAAAGAAGGTGAATGTAAATGGGGGTTAAGAATAATTTTAAGTTAATTTTTAATTATTATAAGTTAAATATTAAAAAAGAGTGGAAATATAAACCATCATTTTTTATGCAAATAGTAATGATGATTTTAAACGACTTGTTTTTTATAATTCAATGGTATATCATTTTCAACCTTGTTGATAATATTGGTGGCTATGGGTTTAATGAAACAATGTTGTTGTGGGCTATTGCAGCTGGTGGCTTTGGTGTTTCACACGCTTTCTTTGGTGGCGCATGGAATATAAAAGATATTGTTTATGAAGGCAAGTTAGATGTATATTTAACTCAACCTAAAAACGTTTTATTAAACGTTGCTTGCTCAGCAACAGATGTTTCTGCGATAGGTGATATATTTTATGTTTATGTGGTTTTGTTTTTAATTGGCGCTCCTTGGTATTGGTTCTTGCTTATAATACCTGTTATTATTATGGCTGGTTTAATTTATGTAAGCGTATATGTAACTTTTGTTTCTTTGTGTTTTTATATTAAAAGGGGAGACGCTGTAGCAAAATCTGTTGAAGGAACAATGAACAAAGCTGCAAACTATCCACCAGGAATTTTTAATTTTATTGTTAGGGGTTTGTTTTTCACTTTAATTCCTACGTTCTTCTATACTTTTGTGCCAGCACAATACTTCTTTTTAACGCCAAATATTTGGTGGATGTTGCTTTGTGTTGCTGTTACTGCTTTGTGGGTTATACTTGCGTTTGTATCATTTAAAATGGGCTTGAAAAAATATAACTCAGGAAACTTAATGGGTGGCAGATTATAAAATAAAAAAGATGCTTCAGGTTTTGAAACATCTTTTTTTATTTTTTAAAAATGAGTTTTTAAGTTTAAAGTTTTAATTATAAAATTGTTAAACCGTTTTCTTCGCCAAATTTAAGGTTTTCTTCATCCCAAACAGAACATTGAACTTCGCCAATATGACCTTTTTTAAGAATAAACATACAAAGACGAGATTGTCCAATACCTCCACCTATTGAAAGTGGTAGAGCATCAGCAACAATATCTTGGTGAAATTTAAATTTTAATTTTTCTTCTTTTTTTGCTTTTTTAAGTTGTTCTTGTAAACTTATTGAATCAACTCTAATGCCCATTGAAGAAAGTTCAAAAGCTCTATGTAAAACTGGGTGATAAACTAATAAATCTCCGTTTAATTGCCAATCATCATAGTCAGGAGCTCTGCCATCATGAGGTTTGCCGTTTGAAAGTTTGTCACCAATTTGCATAATAAAAACAGTTTGGTGTTTTTTGCAAATTGCATCTTCTCTTTGTTTTGGGGTTAAGTCAGGATAAAGTTGCAACAATTCTTCGCTTGTAATAAAGAAAGGTTTTTTCCTAAACTTAATATCAATGCTTTTATAAAGTTTTTTAATTTTTTGGCAAGTTTGATCAATTGCATCACAAATTGCAACAACTGTCTTTTTAAGGTAAGGGATAGTTCTTTCTTTTCTAGTAATAACTTTTTCCCAGTCCCATTGGTCAACATAAACAGAGTGTAATTGGTCTAGGTCTTCATCTTTTCTTATAGCGTTCATATCTGTATATAAACCACTATCTTCCCAAAAACCATATTTTTTCAATGCCATTCTTTTCCATTTTGCAAGAGATTGAACAATTTCAAGTTTTTTAGATTTGTCTGTTTTAAGTTCAAATTCAACTTTCTTTTCAACGCCACTTAAGTCATCGTTTAAGCCAGATTCTTTTGTAACAAAAAGTGGGGCAGAAACTCTAAGAAGGTTTAAGTTTTTGCAAAGGTGTTGTTGAAAGGTGTCCTTTATATATTTAATGGCTCTTTGTGTTTGAAAGCCTTTTAACGATCTGTATTCTTTTTTATCTACTTCGTAAAACATTTTGTTTTTCTCCTATTATTTATATTATATATTTAATTTGCTATAAATGTAAAACATTGTTCTTAATATCAAAAAAAGCACCAGCAATTATCTTTTTGCTAGTGCTTTTTAAGTTAACTTAAAAATCAAAAAAAGATATGCCTATATATTATTGTTAATAGCCATATTATTATTTGAATTATTATTGTTAACTAATGTATAAATTTTGACTTCTAAGAACATAAAAACAATTCCTTACACCTAGATAATATATCAATATAAAAAATAAGTCAATATTTTAAAAAAATTTTTTAAAAACACTTGATTTCTTTGTTTAAGTTGTATATAATATGAAAGTCAGTTTGATGGGGTGTAGCCAAGCGGTAAGGCACAAGACTTTGACTCTTGCATCCGTAGGTTCAAATCCTGCCACCCCAGCCAATTTTTTTTCTAAAAAAGTGGGTGAGATTAACTGATAAAAATTTTTTGTAATTTTACAAAAAAAATACTTGCAATTTATAATAATATGTTGTAAAATGCATAACGTTCACTTAGTTTAATATTTTTTTGTGATTCACTAGCTCAGTCGGTAGAGCACTTGACTTTTAATCAAGGGGTCCCGAGTTCGAACCTCGGGTGGATCACCATTTTTTTTATTATGGGGTTTTAATTTTAAAATAAAATATATATTCCTTTGTTTTAATATCTCCTTTAACGAAAACCTCTTTAATAAAAAAATAAATGCGGGTGTGGCGGAACTGGCAGACGCGATAGACTTAGGATCTATTGGGAGACCGTGGGGGTTCAAGTCCTCTCGCCCGCACCATAACAAAGTGGGAAATAGAAAGCTCTTAGTTAAAACTAAGGGTTTTTTTATTTTAATTTGTTTCAATTTATTTTTCTTTATGTTAATATTGATTAAGGAGAGATATTGTTATGGTTGAAATAACATATTTTGTTCATGGAACAACAGTTGATAATTTAAATAAAAAAGCAACAGGCTGGCTTCCAGGTGAGTTATCACAAAAGGGTATTGAACAAGCAAAAAATTTAAACAAAATTATAAAAGATCAATATTTTGACGTTGTTATTTGCTCTGACTTAAAAAGGGCAGTTGATAGTGCAAAAATTGATTTTGAAGGTAGAGATATAAAAATTATCCAAGACTCTAGAATTAGAGAATGTAACTATGGTGATCTTGATGGTAAGGATAATTTTTTGGTTGATTATTCGCAACATATTGATATGCCTTTTCCAAACGGCGAAAGTTTAAAAGATGTTGAAGTAAGAATTAAAAGTTTTGTAGAATATTTAAAACAAAATTTTAACAATAAAAAAGTTGCGTTGGTCAGTCATAAAGCACCTCAACTTGCTTTTGAGGTTTTAACAAAAAACAAAACTTGGGAAGATGCTTTGAAAACTGATTGGAGATTAACTGGTAACTGGCAACCGGGTTGGAAATATATTATTGAATAAATTTTAAAGAGGGATGAAAAAATGAAAATAGAACTTGTGAAAGAAGAAGAATTGGAAGAAGTGCATGAGTTAATAGTTTATACTATTAAAAAATCTTTTCCTGCATTTTATCCACCAAATTCAGTTAATATTGTAGTTGAAGAATTTAACTTAAATAAAATAAAAGATAGGGCCAGTTGGACACACTTTTACGTAGCAAAAATTGAAAACAAGATAGTTGCTTGTGGCGCTATAGGCCCATATTGGGGCAGTAAAGAAGAAAGCAGCCTTTTTAACATATTTGTTCACCCTGATTATCAAAAGCAAGGAATAGGCAAAAAAATAGTTCAAACACTTGAACAAGACGAATATTTTTTAAGGGCAAAACGCATTGAAATTCCTGCATCAATGGTTGGAATTCCATTTTATAAAAAGCTTGGATATGAGCATAAAAATGGTTGGCTTAATTTTGAAGACGGTCATTTTGCTTTAGAGAAATTTAACAACAAATAAAATCTTAAATTTATGAAAATTTAAAGTGGTTACAAAAATAAGCGTAATCACTTTATTTTTTTTGTTTTTAAAAATTATAAAGATTTGTTGACAATTGAATAGCTATTCAACTATACTGTAATAGTTGAATAGTTGTTCAACTATTGAAAATTATTAAAAGGACTATATTATGGGGAAGAATGAACTTGATTGTGATTGCGATGCTATACACCAAAAAGAAGTTTTTTTAGCAAAACAAAAAATGCTTGATGAAGAAAAACTTTTATTGGTTGCAGATTTTTACAAAATATTGTCTGACAGCACCCGTATTAAAATTGTTAATTTATTAGAAGATAATGAGCTTTGTGTTTGTGATATAGCTTATATTTTAAACATGACAAAATCAGCTGTTTCTCATCAATTAAAAAATTTGAGAGAAATGAATTTAATTAAATCAAGAAAAGTCGGCAAGGAAGTTTGGTATTCACTTGCAGATGATCACGTTAAAGAAGTTTTTGATGTAAGTTTGGAGCACGTAATGGAGGGGTGTGATGATAAAGAAAATTAAATTTTCAGGCTTGGATTGCCCCAATTGTGCAAAGAAGTTAGAAGAACAAATCAACAAGCTTTCTTCAATTAAATTTGCAAAAATAGACTTTTTTAAAAGCTTTATAACTATTGAAAGCGAAAATATTGACTTGGCAATTCAAGAAATGATTAGTTTAACAAAACAAATATTTCCTGATGTGAAATATGCAGTAAGCGCAAACTCTTCAAGTAATAAAAAAGAAATTATTTTAGATTTTTCACTTTTACTTGCAGGTATTGTTTTAGGTCTAATTACATTATTTATAAAAATGCCTTTATATTTGTTTTGGCCTTTATTTGTAATAAGTGCCTTACTTATGGGTTATAAAACATATATTAAAGCCGTTAAACTTTTGTTAAAAGGCACAATAAACGAAAATTTGTTAGTTACTATTTCAATTATAGGTGCAACAGCTGTTGGTGAACATATGGAAGGTTTAATGGTTATAGCCCTATATTCAATTGGAAAAGTTTTAGAAGGGCTTGCAGTAAGCAAATCAAGAAAATCTATTCAAGAGCTAACAAATTTAAAACCAACCTTTGCAACTGTTATAGATGAAAACCAACAAGAAATTGAAGTTTTGCCACAAGATGTTAAAGTTGGAACTATTATTTTAGTCAAACCTGGTGAAAGAGTTCCTCTTGATGGAATTGTTGTTGAGGGGAAATCAACTTTAGATCTTCAAAGTTTAACTGGCGAAAGTTTGCCTGTTTCTGTTGAAGAAAATCAAGAAATTTTATCTGGTGCTATTGTTATTGATGGTGTTTTGAAAATAAAAACAACCACTGTTTATGCTGAAAGCACAGTTAGCAGAATAATGAATTTAATTGAAAATGCTTCAGATAAAAAGTCAAAAGCAGAAACTGTCATTTCAAAAGTTGCAAAATGGTATACTTTAGGTGTTTTAATTTGTTCAGTTGTTGTTTGGGCAATTGTTTGGACTGTTTTAGGCGATATTTCAACAGCAATTTATAGAGGTTTAATATTCTTAGTTGTTTCTTGCCCTTGTGCTTTTGCAATTTCTGTTCCGTTAAGTTATTTTTCTGGGTTAGGCAATGCATCAAAAAATGGTGTTTTAATAAAAGGTTCAAATTATTTAGATGTGTGTTCAAAATTAAATGTTGTTGCTTTTGATAAAACTGGAACAATAACAACTGGTAAGTTTGGCATAGAAAAAATTGAAGTTTTAACAAAAAATTATACTGAAGAAGATGTTTTATATCTTGCAAGTTTAGGTGAGCAATATTCACTTCACCCACTTGCTAAATCTATTGTAGAAGCAAACACAAAGCCATTAAAAAAGGTTAAAAACTTAAAAGAAATAGCAGGAAAGGGTGTTTATTTTAGTTTTAATAATAATGAATATTTTGTTGGTAGAAAAACCAAAAATAAACAAAAAACAACGGTTGAGTTGTATGAAAATGACAAAAAAATTGCAGATTTTTATTTAAAAGATCAAATAAAAGAAAGTGCAATTTTAGCTATAAAGATTTTGAAGCAAATGGGAGTAAAAACTATTTTGCTTTCAGGAGATAACGAACAAACAGTAAAAGAAATTTCGTCTAAAGCCGGTATTGATGAATATTACTTTGACATGTTGCCAGAAGATAAATATGTATTTATTGAAAATCTTAAAAAAGATAAAAAATTAAATATTGGTTATGTGGGCGATGGTATTAATGACGCTCCATCCCTTATGCTTGCAGATGTTGGCATTTCAATGGGAATAAATGGCAGTGCTGCAAGTATTGAAGCTTCAGATGTTGTTTTAGTTGATGATAACCCTAACAAAGTTTCAACAGCAATCAAAATTTCAAAATTTACAAGAAAAATTGTTTGGCAAAATATAATTTTCTCTGCCGGAATAAAACTTTTATTTTTGCTTTTAGGGGCAATTGGTGTTACCGGTATGTTGCTTGCAGTTATTGCTGATGTAGGTGTAACCGTTTTGGCAATTTTAAATAGTTTAAGAGCATTAAAGTATAAAATAAAAGAGTAAAAACAATCAAAAAACATAAAATTTTATAAGATTATCATAAAAAAACCATAGAAAAGTCAATTTCTATGGTTTTATTTTTTTATTAAGATTTTGATTTAATTAGTCAGCATATGTATCAAAATAGTTTTGAATTAAAACAACTGGTGTTCCTTTATCTCCACTACCGCTAGTTAAATCTGACAAACTACCAAGTAAGTCTGTATATCTTCTTGGTGTTGTTCCTTGAGTTGCCATTGTTCCTTTAAGGTTAGAGTTTTTATTCTTTATTTCATTTTGCATTGCTTTTATAAGTTCATCACCTTTTAAATCTTTAAACTTATTGTCGGATAAGAACTTAAGCTTTAATTCATTTGGTGTTCCAAGCAAGCCTGGAGTATGAGCAGGAGAAACAACCGGGTCGGCAAGTTCCCAAATTCCACCAACTGGGTCTTTAAAGGCACCATCACCATAAATCATAACTTCAATATCTTTACCTGTTTCTTTTTTCATTCTTTCACGAATTTGGTCAACAACTTCTTGTCCGCGTTCAGGGAAGAGTTTAACTCTTTCTTCTGTTGATTTGTTTGAACCAAGTAAGCCGTATTTTGAGTTATAACCACTGCCGTCAACACTTTCATTTAATAAATCACACAATGTTAAAACCTTTTCAGCACCAGCTTTTTCCAAAACTTTTTTAGTTCTGTGTCTTGTGTGAATATCTGCAGCAATAACATATTTTGTGTATTCTAAAATTGCTTCAGGTCTATTTGCAATAATAATTTCGCAGTTTGGGCCAGCAAGTTCTTTATACATATCAATGTAATTCATACCTGTAAAAGGGTGTAATGGGTGGTCAAATTTCTTATTAAATTCATCGCCAGTAAACACATCTTTGTATGGGTTAATATCGCTATCAAAAATAATTTCTGGGTCAACAAGAGGATTTCCAACTTCATCTTGAGGGTATGAAAGTTGAATAATCAATTTTTTAGCACCTCTAGCAATACCTTTTAATAACATTGAAAAACGATTTCTGCTTAAAATAGGGAAGACCAAACCAACAGGGTTGTCTCCAAATTTATTTTTAACATCTTTTGCAATTTGGTCAATTGTTGCATAGTTTCCTTGAGCAATACCAACAACAGCTTCAGTTACAGCAATAATATCTCTATTTTGCAATTCAATATTTTCTTTTTTTGCTGCGTTTAAAACACTGTCACAAACTATGTTTGCAAGATCGTCTCCTTCTTTAATAATAGGAGTTTTAACTCCACGAGAAATTGTTCCAAAAGATTTCATATATTTTTTTACCTCACTTTGTGATTTTATTAAACTATTTTATATATTGTCAAACAAAACTATAATTTTGTGTTTAACCAAATTTTGATAAATAGGTAAGTTACTATTTTTAAATAACAAAAACAAAAAAATTAACACTCAAACAAGTGTTAATTTTATAGAGTTCTACCTATTAATTTGTTTTTTTAGTTACAGCTTTTTTAGTTGTAGTTTTCTTTGTGGTTGTAGTTTTTTTAGCTGTTGACTTTTTAGTAGCAGCTTTCTTTGTTGTTGTAGATTTAGTTGTTTTTTTAGCAGTAGTAGTTTTCTTTGCTGCTGGTTTTAATTTAACTTCTTCAGTTTTTGGTTGTTCAATTTTAACTTTTTTAGCAGGAGATATAAGTTCTATTAAATTGTCGTTATCTTCAACTGAAACATAATAAACTTTTTGATTTAATTTTTCATCTATAGTTAAAATTCTTATTCTATCATATGAAAGTGATAAAGATGCAAAAGCATTTTTTGATTTAGTAACTTTAACGATTTGGTTTAATTTTATTGTATATTTAAAAATACCTGCTTGGAAAATTAAGGCATCTTCAGTTAATTTGCAACTAGCAAAAATAACAGTTGTATTATATAAGGTTAAAACAGATACAACAATAAATATGGTTACAGCCAAAACAATTGGGTTTTCTGATAAACCAAATATTAAACCAAGTAAAAGTGATAAGCATAAATTTGTTATGTAAATCGGTAAAAAGTCTCTTTTTACTTTAAATTCCATAAAAATTCTCCTTTTTAATTATCAGAAATTAAATTTTCAAATACATGTTCGTAAATTTGAGCAGCTTTTGTGCACCATTTTTTGCCTGCGCTAATAGCGGCATTTCTTGTTGAAGTTTTTAATCTAATTTCAAACATTGGTTGGGCAAGAAGTGGTTCTTTTATTCTTAAAACAACAGTATGTGAACCATCTGGGTTTTTAAAATAATCATAAACATATTCTTGACTTCTTTTAAAAACCATGCGGTTTTGTTTTGCAAATTCAGATATTTCTTCACGAGTGCTTTGCCTTATTCTTGTAAAGAAGTGGGAAAGGCAATTGCGACCTTCAACGGTAATACTAAACCTTATGTCTTTAGGGTCTTGTTCAACACCTTCATTTAACTTATATATAAATTTTGCATCAATAAGTTGAGACAAAGCTTCTTTACAATCCATATATCCAAGCCAGTTGTTTCTACTTGTGCAAATATCTATAATTGAGTTTTCTGTAAGAGGTATTTCAATTCTATCAAGAACAAAAAGAAGAATAAGTTTTTTAACAGTAGAATCAGGTATAAAGTCCATAAAAAACAAAACTCCCAGTATCTCTTTTATGCGTTAATTATAACACAGCAATTTTTTTTTGCAAATCAAAAAAATATATTTATTGTTTTTTGTTTTTAAAATTTTTCTTATTATGCTATAGTTAAAATAGCAAAATATTATTTATTTTGGAGTGAATATTAGTATGGATAATGAAAATATAAATCAAAACGGCGTAATAAATTTTATAAATGCTTGTAATGAACTTATACATGGCAAATTTATATTAGCTGATATTAAAATTTCAAAAATATTAAAATCAATTACTGAGTCAACAGAAATTTATAATTTAATTGATGAATATATGATAAATTATAATTTTGACTTAGAATTTCAAAAAGCAGTAGTTAAAGATTCTGCTGGCAATGAAAGATTTGTCTTGCCAGATGAAAATGAAAAAATTATTCCTCTTGTTTTTGGATTGTTGGTTGAAATTGATAGCAAAAGAATAAATTTTAACGATTTTATCAAAGTTCAATTTCCACTTGCTTCAAATCAAAATGAAGAATATGCTGGTTTTGCAAAAACAATTATTATTCCTTTTAGAAATGCTGTTGCAGAATACTTTAATATTGATCCAAGGTCAGTATCTGTTGAAGATGATGATGAACCATTAAACAATATTATTGATGCAAAAATTAAAGAACATATTTTAAAAGAAAAAGAATTAGAGGAACAAATGAGAGAAGATCAAGAAAATGAAAATATAGATGTAACTATTGTTGAAACAACAGTTGAATTACAACCACAAGAAAATCCTTTAGTTGAAGCCGTTTTAGAAGCTCAACAAAAACTTATTGAAGAAGAGGAAGAACTAAACTTGTTATTTAAACGCATTGCACGTTTATCAAGAATTCTTGAAGATAAACTTGTTTATGTAAGAAATCCATTAAAAAAATCTAATATTTCACTTTTACTTGATGCTTTGTTTGATGCTTGTGAAATTAAAAATGTAAAAATTATTGTAGCCCTTGTTATGGCTGTTAACTCTATTGTAGGTAATGAAAGAAGTATGCGTCTTGAGATTAAAGAGTTAAATACAATTTGTTATGATTTTTATGAATAATAGTAAGTAGCAATTAAAAAACAAAAACACCTTAAATAAGGTTTTATTTTAAAGCCTAGCAGGGTGTTTTTTTTGTTGCATAATACTATGCAGTTTTAAGTAAAAACAAATTTATTTTGGCACAATATTTATAATATTATTATACTAAAAATGAGGCTTAAAACCACACTTATAATACTATGCAAAATTTTTGATAGTAGAAAATTTTTATATTTAATTTTGCATTTTGACAAAAACATTTGTGACTGTAAGTGAATTGAAAAACCACCAAAAGAAACAAGTCCAGTTAAGGCAACAGCCAATATTCTTATAGGTATATTTTTATTTGCAAAATACACACAACCATTTGTTAGTTCAACAATTCCTTTAACTAAACCTTCGCTTATTGCTAAATTCCTTGGCAAAATTAAATCAATTATTTTGACTATAGGTGTTAAAATTCCAATATTAACAGCAATTTCAAGCAATGTAAAACACAAAGCAATATATCCACCAACCATTAAAACAGAAGTTATTGTATTAAGCATAATTTCGTTTAAATCAAATTTTTTTGTTAAAATATCGTTTTTTTTCTCAAAATTTACACTATTTAAATTACTTGCGTCTTTAGTTATAATATTATAACTTACTTTAGTAAAAGCATTTTTCTTATTTATTGTAATATGATTTAAGTTAAATTTTCTAAAAATTAAGCCATTTATTAAAGCCCCAAGTAGATGTGAAATAATAATTACAATGCCTAACTTTATATTAAAAAACAAGCTTGAGGCAATACTTCCTATAATAAACATAGGACCTGAAGTTGAGCAATATGTTGCCAATCTAAAAGCTTCTTCTTTAGTTATCACATTATTTTCATAAAACTCAGATATTAGCTTTGCGCCAATTGGATAGCCTGATATTGCGCTCATAGCAAAAATATAACCACCAACTTTTGGCGTGTTATATAGTTTTTCAAACGGTTTATTTAAAAAGTTAAAAATTTTTAGTGTAGAATCAAATTGCATAAGTAATTTTGTTAAAATAAAAAAACAAAATAAGCTTGGTAAAACAATTTTACCCCATATTAGAAAACCATTTAAACTTGCAAAAATATAGGGGCTTGGGTTTATGGTTATAATAAAAATAAAGACTAAAAGAATAAAACAAGCAATAAATTGATAATTGTTTTTAACTAAACTAAATATTTTTTTTGAAATGTTCATATAATAAATTTATTTTTTTATCTTTTTAATATGCAAATAAAACTTTTTTAAATAATGTCTTGTTAAAACTTGAAAAAAAGCTAAAAGACACATATAATTAAATTAGAGATAAAAGGAGCATAAATTTATGCCTAAAAGAAAAAAAGTTGGATTAGTTTTAAGTGGAGGCGCAGCATTAGGTTTTGCTCATATAGGAGTAATAAAAACATTATTAGAAAATGATATTCCAATTGATATTATTACAGGAACATCTATGGGGGCTTTAGTTGGAGGCGCATACGCTGCTGGAATATCAATTGAAGAAATGGAGAAGATTATTGAAACTTTTTCAAGAAGACTTATTGTTGATATAAATCCCTTTGTTTTAACAGACACAGGTTTGCTGTTTGGTAACAAAGTAACCAATTTTTTAAGAAAACTTTTAGGCGATAAAAAAATTGAAGATTGCTCAAAAAAATATTGCGCAGTTGCAGCTGATTTAATTAGTGGTCAAAAATATGTTTTTACTGAAGGAGACCTTGTAACTGCAATAAGATCAAGCATTTCAATTCCTGCTGTTTTTAAGCCTGTAAAACTAGACAAAAAAGTTTTAGTTGATGGTGGCGCTTGTGATAATTTGCCTGTTGATGAAGCAAGACAAATGGGTGCAGATGTTATTATAGCAGTTGATGTTTTTTCTGATTATAAAAAGCCAACACAAATCAAAAACACACTTGATGTTATTTTAAACTCAGTAAATTTACTTGTTGCTTCTTCGGTTGAGAATAAGCAAGATAAGGGTGACATATACATCAAAATATATCAACCAGATGTAAGGGCAGAAAAGTTTGAACCTAAAGACTCTAAAAAATCTATTGAATATGGCATCAAATACGCAAAAGAATTTATGCCAGAAATTAAAAAAGCATTAGGGATTAAAGATAAAAAAACTAAAAAATCTTCAAAAAGTATGCCTATTGAAAAAGAATAGAAGTAATATAAAAAAAACAGGAAGATAAAACACATATCCTCCTGTTTTTATTTGTTTTTGTTTATTAAACCAAATCTTTGTCGTAGTTAATAGAAATTTCTTTTTTACCTAGGTTAAGAGCAGTGTATTTAACACCAGCACTATCAAGCAATCTTCTTGAAACTCTTTGTGTAGGTGTGTCGTGGTATTTATCACTTAGGAAGTAAATTTGCTTAATTCCACTTTGAATAATAGCTTTTGCACATTCGTTGCAAGGGAATAATGTTACATAGATTTTGCAACCTTTTAAATTTTGACGGCTATTTAAAATAGCATTTAATTCAGAGTGAACTACATATGGATATTTTGTATCTTCCATTTTTTCAGCTTCACGTTCCCAAGGGAATTCATCATCACTGCAACCTCTTGGAAAACCATTGTAACCAATAGAAACAACAATATTGTCATCGTTTGCAATACATGAACCTACTTGTGTGTTTGGATCTTTACTTCTTTTTGATGCTAAAATAGCAATACCCATAAAGTATTCGTCCCAACTAAGATAATCTTTTTTCTTTGGCATAATAAAAACTCCTTAAATTTATGTCGTTAATTTAAACATAAAATATTTTTTAAAAAAAGTAAAACAAAAACTAAAACATTATTTTAAATCCACAAAATGTATGGTTTTAGTAAGCAATAAATTTACTTTTAAACTTAAAAAGTGGTTTACATTTGAATTTTATTGTTATATATTATTATTTGTTCAAAAGATACAAAATTATTTTGTTAAAAAATTTTTAAAAGAGGTAAAAGATATAAATGTTTAAAGTTGAAGATTTACTTAATAAAGCTAAAGCATTAAACAAAACAATCGTTTTTCCTGAAGCTGATTATAGCCAAAGGGTTTTAGAAGCAGTTGAAATTGTTTTAAAGAAAAAAATTGCAAATGTTATTTTACTTGGTGATCCAGACAGTTTGTCAAAAAAATCAACTAATATTAAAAACGCAACAATTATCAATCCAAAAAACAGTGACTTAATGCCAGAATTTGTTGATAAACTTGTTGAAATTAGAAAGAGTAAGGGTTTAACTCCAGAAGATGCAAAAAAATTGTTAAGTGATAATTTTTATTTTGCTTCAATGCTTGTTCAATGTGGTTATGCTGATGGCTTTGTTGGTGGCGCAGAAACAGCAACAAGTGATGTTTTACGTCCAGCATTACAAGTTATTAAAACAAAACCAGGCATTAAAACAGCATCATCATGTGTTTTGATGGTAGGAACAGATAAATTAGGTTTTGGCGAAAACAATGTTGTTGTTGCAGGTGATTGCAGTTTAAACATTAATCCTACAGCAGAACAACTTGCAGATATTGCTCTTGCTACAGCTGAATCAGCAAAAAGCTTTTGCAATATTACACCAAAAGTTGCTATGTTATCATTTTCAAGTTTTGGAAGTGGTGGAAATAGCGATGAAAGCATCTTAAAAGTAAGAGAAGCTTTAAATATTGTAAAAGAAAGAGATAAAAACTTAATTATAGACGGTGAAATGCAACTTGACTGTGCTTTAATTGAAGAAGTTGGAAAACTTAAAGGAAAAGGTAGCAAAGTTGCTGGTCAAGCAAATGTTTTAATCTTCCCAGATCTTAACTCAGGGAATATTGGTTATAAACTTATGGAAAGATTTGGTAAACTTCAAGCAGTTGGTATTATTATGCAAGGCTTTAATAAAGCTATAAACGATTTGTCTCGTGGTTGCTGTGTAAACGATATTGTTGTTATGACAGCAGTAACAGCTTTACAAGCACAAGAATAATTTGATTTTATAATAGATTTAAAAATAGGAGATAAATAATATGAAAATTTTAGTTATTAACGCAGGAAGCAGTTCAATTAAATATCAACTTATTGATATGGAAAAAGAAACTTTATTAGCAAAAGGTTTAGTAGAAAGAATTGGTGAAATTGCAGCATCACAACTTACACACAAAGCAAACGGAACTGCAACAGAAATTAAGAGACCTTTAGAAAACCATGCTCAAGGTATGGAACTTGTTCTTAATACATTAGTTGATGAAAAAATTGGTGTTATTAAAGATTTAAAAGAAATTTCTGCTATTGGTCACAGAGTATTGCACGGAGCAGAAAAATATAAAACAGCAGTTTTAATTGATGAAGAAGTTATGGAAGATCTTAACGAAAACATTCCACTAGGACCTCTTCATATGCCAGCAAACATTCTTGGTATTAAAGCATGTCAAGAAGTTATGCCAGACACAAAAAATGTTGCAGTATTTGATACAGCTTTCCATCAAACAATGCCTGATTATGCATATATGTATGCTGTTCCTTATAACTGGTATGAAGAATACCGTGTAAGAAAATATGGTTTCCATGGAACAAGCCACGAATATATTGCAAACGAAATTGCAAAAGTTTTAGGCAAAGATATTAAAGATCTTAAAATTATTTCATGCCACTTGGGTAATGGTGCAAGTATTTGTGCTATTAAAAATGGTAAATGCGTTGATACTTCAATGGGTTTCACACCACTTGAAGGATTGGTAATGGGAACTCGTTGTGGAGATATTGACCCAGCTGTTTTAGAATTTGTTATGGATAAAACAGGTATGAATATTAACCAAATGTTAAACGCTTTAAATAAAAAGAGTGGTTTACTTGGTTTAAGTGAACTTTCAAATGATATGCGTGACGTTGCAAAAACAGCAAAAGAAGGTAATAAAAAATCAGAACTTGCTGTTAATAAATTTGCTTATGTTGTTAAAAAATACATTGGTAGTTATGCAGCAGTTATGAATGGTGTTGATGCTATTGCTTTCAGTGCAGGAACAGGCGAAAACCGTGACGATATTAGAGAATTGATTATGAAAGATTTTGAATATCTTGGTGTTGATTTTGACTTTGAAGCAAATACAAACTTTGTAAGAGGCGAAAACTTTAAAATTTCAAAAGATAGTTCAAAAGTAGCAGTATATGTTATTCCTACAGATGAAGAAATGAGTATTGCAAGACAAACAAAAGAACTTATTTAATAAAAAAACAATAAAAATAAGAGTTGACAAACAAAAAAATGTTTGTTAACATCAAACTATCCAATAAGCAAAGTGGCGATTTGCTTGGAGATATTAAAATGATATCCGTTTTACTTTACGACAAAAGTTTAAAGTGGGATTTTATCCAATTAGGGTGGAACCGCGGTAATAAAAAATTATCGTCCCTTAACTACTTTTTAAAAGTTGTTAAGGGGCTTTTTTTATGCAAAAATAGTTTCTTTACAACTTAATCTAAAAATAAAAAGAGAGAGGATAAAAAAATGGAAGAAATTACAATGCAACAAATAGTAGCTTTTTGCAAAAGCAGGGGATTTGTTTTCCCAGGAAGTGAAATCTATGGTGGTTTTGCAAACACATGGGACTTTGGTCCACTTGGTGTAGAGCTAAAAAACAACATTAAAAGAGCATGGTGGAAGACCTTTGTTCAAGAAGATGCTTCAACTTATGGTGTTGATGCTGCAATTTTAATGAACCCAAGAGTATGGGAAGCAAGTGGTCACGTTCAAAGCTTTGGTGATCCAAAAATGGATTGTAAAGTCTGTAAACAAAGATTTAGAGCAGATACTATTGTAGAAAATCACAGCAAAAACACAGTTTCAGCAGAAGCGATGACTGATGAAGAATTAGAAAAATATATTGAAGACAATAATGTAAAATGTCCAAATTGCGGAAATAAAGATTGGACTAAAATTAGAAAGTTTAACCCAATGTTTACAACATCTCGTCAAATGATCGGTGAAGGTGGAGCAAACGATGTTGTTTACCTTCGTCCAGAAACTTGCCAAGGTGAGTATATTAACTTTCAAAACGTTCAAAGAACTATGAGAGCAAAAGTTCCTTTTGCAATTGCTCAAATTGGTAAATCCTTTAGAAATGAAATTACACCAGGAAACTTCTTATTTAGAACAGTTGAATTTGAACAAATGGAACTTCAAAAATTCTGCAAAGAAG
Source organism: Clostridia bacterium (assembly GCA_045637945.1). Taxonomy (GTDB): domain Bacteria; phylum Bacillota; class Clostridia; order Christensenellales; family UBA1242; genus UBA7862. The sequence goes on along the minus strand of JAZUAI010000048.1, from coordinate 4,508 downwards.
AAGAAAGTATGGATGTTTACAAAGATTATAAGGCAAAAGCTTTAGACTTTGTTAAAAATGTTATTGGTATTAACCCAGAAAAATTAAGATATCATGATCACGATAAACTTGCTCACTATGCAAAAGCTGCTTGTGATATTCAATACAAATTTCCAATTGGTTGGCAAGAATTAAATGGTATTCACCATAGAGGAACATGGGATTTATCACGTCACCAAGAGTATTCAGGAAAAACAATGCTTTATACAGATCCTTTTACAAATGAAAAGATTTTACCAAATATTGTTGAATATTCAATTGGTGCTGACAGATTATTCTTAGTAACTCTTTGTGATGCTTACAATGTTGAAGAACTTGAAGGCGGAGAAACAAGGGTTGTTTTAAAATTAAAACCACAACTTGCTCCATTTAAAGTTGCTGTTTTACCACTTCAAAAGAATTTAAATGAAAAAGCTACAGAAGTATTTAAACTTATTCAAAAAGAATTTAACTGTGACTTTGATGAATCTGGAAGTATTGGTAAAAGATATAGAAGACATGACGAAATTGGAACACCATTCTGCGTAACAATTGACTTTGATACTCTAGAAGATAACTGTGTAACTGTTCGTGATAGAGATACAATGAAACAAGAAAGAATTAAAATTGAAGATTTAAAAGACTATGTTTTAAACAAACTTAACTAATATTGTTTCTGTTAAAATTAAATATAAACAAAAAAAAGAACACTTTTTGAAGTGTTCTTTTTGTTTTTTATTATAAATTAGTTTCCCATTTCGTGGTTAGTTGTATTTGTTTTTACTGTTCCTGTTGCAGTAGTTGAACCACCTGTAGTATCAACAATGTGTTCATCTTGGTCAACATCAATAGGGTTTTTTGGTTGAGTAGGTTCGGTTTGTTCAGGTTCAGTTTGTTCAGGTTCGGTTGGTTCAGTTTCTTCAGGTTCAGTAGGTTTTGGATCAGTAGGTTTTGGATCAGTAGGTTCCTCAATATCAACATCGGTATCTTCAGTTGGATCTGTAGGAGTAGTAGTTTCTTCAGTTGGATCTTTTTGAGGAGGATCTTTTTGTTGGTTTTGTTTGCAGTTGCAACCTTTAAAGTCATCAACTTTAGCACCCAATTCTTCTAATCTTTTTAAAAGATCTTCATAATTTTGTCCGCATTGTTCACAAACACCAGTTGGGTGAGTTGTGTCAACTGGAATATCCTTAGCTTCTTCGCCGCCACCACCAAAGATTAAGCAAGCTGAAAGACTTAATGGAATAACAACTCCACCAACAACTCTGCCAACACGTGAAGCAGTTTCTCTTACAAAAGAAGGAATCTTTTTAAATACAGTTGCTTTTGAAAGTTTGCCTAATCCATATAAACAACCTGCAGCCACAGTAGCTGCTATACCAGCAGCAACATATCTGCCAAGCATTTCAGGGTTTTGTGAAGCAGCCTCATAAATTTGAATTCCACCATATGAAGCGCCAGCAACAGCAGCAGCATTTAAAGTTCCTTGAACAATATTCAAAGTGTTTTTAATTAAACCACCGTTTTCACCATATTTCATTTTATATGCAAGTTTATCATGTCTATCTTTCATTCTATTTTTTCCCATGATTAAATGCCTCCATATTTTTTATTTGTTCATATTATATTACCAAAAGTCAATTTTGTCAATAAAATGGCTTTTTATTGTCGTTTTGCACATTAAAAAAAATAAAGAAAAAAAAGGTTATTTTTAAGAAAATAATTGATTTTTAATGTGTTTATGTATAATATATAGTTGTTTAATATATTAAAAGAGAGATACACATTTATGATTAGCTTAAAAAATAACATATATCATACTCATATGTGCGGCAAACTAAGTGCAAAACATATTGGTGCTATTGTTAAAGTAGCTGGTTGGGTTAACAACATAAGAAAAATGGGTGGCCTAACATTTATTACATTACGTGACCAAACAGGTGTTGTGCAAGTGTTTGTTGAAGATGAAAAACTTGTTGAAAATTTAACAAGAGAAAGCACTGTTTCAATTTCAGGTGAAGTCAGGTCTCGTGGCGAAAAAAACATAAACACCGAAATGGCTACTGGTGAAATTGAAATTTTAGCACAAGAAATTAAAGTTTTAGGTCCTTGCACAGAGGTTTTACCTTTTGAAATTTTAAAAGCAAGAGATCAAAACGAAAATACTAGACTTAAATACAGGTATTTAGACTTAAGAAATGAACAAAACTACTCAAACATTCTTTTAAGAGCAGAGTTGCTTAAATTTATTAGACAACAAATGAATGATTTAGAGTTTACAGAAGTTCAAACTCCAATTTTGACATCATCAAGTCCAGAAGGTGCAAGAGACTTCTTGGTTCCAAGTAGAATGAATCCAGGAAATTTCTATGCTTTACCTCAAAGTCCACAACAATTTAAACAATTGCTTATGGTTAGTGGTTTTAACAGATATTTCCAAATCGCTCCATGTTTTAGAGATGAAGATGCCAGAGCAGACCGTAGCCCAACAGACTTTTATCAATTAGACTTTGAAGTTAGTTTTGCAACTCAAGATGAAATTTTACAAGTATTAGAAACTGTTTTATACAATACTTTAACTCATTTTACAAAGTTAGAAGTTGATAAACCACCATTTAGACGCATTAAGTTTAACGATGCAATGCTTACATATGGTTCAGATAAACCAGACTTACGCAATCCATTAACTTTAGTTGATTTAACACAAGATTTTACAAATCACACATTTGCAGTTTTAAACAGCAAAAATATTTTTGCAACAAAAGCAAAAGCAAATGAAATGGGCAGAAGATTTTTTGATGGTTTAACAGATTATATTAAATTGCAAGGCGCAGGTGGTCTTGTTTACTTAAAATATGAAAACAATGAATTTACTGGCCCTGCAGCAAAATTCTTTGATGAAAACGATACTAAGAAACTTATTGAAAAAATGAACTTAGAAAATGGTGAAACAATATTTATTATTGCTGATCCAAAAAGATTAAAAGCTATGAAATTAGCAGGCTTACTTAGAAATGAGCTTGGTAATAAATTAGATTTGATTGATAAAAATGTTTTCAAGCCATGTTTTGTTGTTGATTTTCCTTTCTATGAAGAAGATGATGAAGGTAAGGTAGAATTTTCACACAATCCTTTCTCAATGCCACAAGGAGAAATGAAGGCTTTAAAAGAACAAAACCCACTTGAAATTATTGCTTACCAATATGACCTTGTATTAAATGGTGTTGAACTTGCTAGTGGCGCTGTTAGAAATCACAACTGTGATGTTATGGTTGAGGCATTTAGAATTGCAGGTTATCCAAAAGAAGTTGTTGAAAATAAATTCCCAGCACTTTTCAATGCTTTCAAATATGGGGCTCCTCCTCACGCAGGCGCTGCAATTGGCTTTGATAGATTGCTTATGTTTATTTGTGATGAAGAAAGTATTAAAGAAGTTATTGCTTTCCCAATGAACAAATCAGCTCAAGACCCACTTATGGGCGCACCAAATCAAGTTTTCCCACAACAACTTAAAGATGTTCACATTAAACTTGATTTACCTAAAAAGGATAACGAATAAAAATTACTTGACTTTAAAAATTTTTTAATAAAAAATAAGGTTAAAAAAGAGGAGATAAAAATATGAAAAAATATAAATGTTTAGTATGTCAAAAAGAATTTGAAGTTAAAGAAGGAGAAACTCCAGTTTGCCCATATTGCAAAGCAACAGGCGATAAAGTTGTTGAAGTAAAAGCAAACCCATATGCAGGAACACAAACAGAAAAGAATTTACAAGAAGCTTTTGCTGGTGAAAGCCAAGCAAGAAATAAATATACATATTTTGCTTCAGTTGCAAAAAAGGAAGGTTATGAACAAATTTCAGCACTTTTCCAAAAAACAGCTGATAACGAAAAAGAACACGCAAAAATGTGGTTTAAAGAATTAAACGGTTTAGGCGATACAGCAGCAAACTTACTTGCAGCAGCTGAAGGCGAAAACTATGAATGGACAGATATGTATGATAGTTTTGCAAAAACAGCTGATGAAGAAGGTTTCCCAGAACTTGCAAAAAAATTCAGATTAGTAGCTGCAATTGAAAAGCATCACGAAGAAAGATACAGAGCTCTTCTTAAAAACGTTGAAACAAAACAAGTATTTGAAAAGAGTGAAATTAAAGTTTGGGAATGCAGAAATTGCGGACATATCGTTGTTGGCAAAAAAGCTCCAGAAGTATGCCCAACATGTGCTCATCCTCAAAGTTATTTTGAAGTTAACGCAGAAAATTATTAAAATAAAAAAAAGACTTATCAACTAAGATAAGTCTTTTTTATTGTTTGTGGTAGCACCAACGGGGTTCGAACCCGTATTACCGGCTTGAGAGGCCAGCGTACTAACCATTATACTATGATGCCATTTAACAAAAAACATATTATCAAAAAAGTTTTAAAAAAGCAATAGAATAACCAAATTTTATCTTTATTTTATTAACTTTAATAATAATTATATTTTAT